>JBKQQE010000282.1:0-6849 GCA_052326245.1 Xanthobacteraceae bacterium
CACGACATCGTAGGTGACGACGTTCTGAACCGTCTGCGGCGACTGCCGGATCTGGTTCACGGTGCCCTTGAACACCTGCTTGGGATAGGCGTCGACGGTGAAGGTCGCCTGCTCTCCGACCTTGATCCCCTCCATGTCGCCTTCGCTGCTGTTGGTGTCCACCTGCATCTGCTTGAGGTCGGTGGCGATGAGAAACAGCGTTGGGGTCTGGAAGCTCGCCGCGACGGTCTGGCCCGCCGTCACGCTGCGGGAAACCACCACGCCATTCACCGGTGAAACGATGTCGGTGTAGAGCAGGTTGAGGCGGGCGCCGTCGACCAGCGCCTGGTCGAGCTTGACGGTCGCTTCATCCTGCGCCACCACAAAAACCTGGTCCTCCGCCTGTTGGCGATTGATCGCGTTTTGTGCGGCCAGCGTCTGGTAGCGGGTGAGGTCCGCCTTGTCCTTGTCGCGGATCGCCTGATCGCGCAGCAGCTGTGCGGAATACTGATCCAGCGTCGCCTGATACGGACGTGGATCGATCCTGGCGCAGACCTGGCCAGGCCTCACCTGTGTGTTGTAGTCGCAGAACAGATCCTGAATGATGCCGGAGACGTAGGTCCCGACGATGATGGTGAGGACCGGGTTCACGGTTCCTGTGGCGATGACGGACCGGGTGATCGATCCGCGTCCGACCGTCACGGTGGTGTAGTGCGGAGCCTTGGTGCGAACGAAATTCCACCACCCGACCAGACCGATGGCGGCAAGCGCCAGCACGGCTGCCAGGATCCACGCCGCGCGCGCGTTGATCCAGCGCGCGGGAACATGCGGCTTTATCTCCGCCTTTGTCGGTGATGGTGGCTCCATCTTCGCCTTTGTCGGCGATGGTGGCGCCGTCTCTGCCTTTGTCGGTGATGGTGGTTCCATCTCCGGCTTTATCAGTGATGGTGGCTCCAACTTCATGCCACGGCTCCCAGGGGCCCGCTGTCGAAATCCAGCATCCGGCTTCACTCAAAAATAGTCGAAACCGCCCGGCGTCGTTGATATGAATCAAGCCAAACTGCCGACGGGGAGCAAATAAGAGCACATCCGCCGGAGTGATGACCAAAAATGAGAAAGACTGCTCGTTTGCCGGTGACGATGGCTGCGTCGATGCTGGCCACGGTCGCGCTTGTGGTCTGGAACGCTGCAGCTTTTGCCGCGGCCCAGCAGCTCAGTTGCGTGCTGACCGACACCCAGCAGAATCCCGGCTCCGAAAAACGGCCCATTGTCGTGACGTTTGACGAGAGCAACAAGACGTTGACGGCCAAGGACGGCGACAACACCTACACCTTCACGAAAGTTTCGATCAGCGCGGTGTCCATGAGCGGGTCGGCCGACAAGATTGGCATCGGGATCGATCGATCCGCGCTCGGCATCGTATGGCAACAATACAACGCGGACACGCCGAACACCCCCCATAACGAATACGGGCACTGCACCCCTTGATTCCTGGCGCGAGAGGCGCCTTCAATCGCGCCGCGGAGATGCCGCCGGACAACTGCCGGAAGCAGGCGATCCATCACGGGAGTCTTCCCTGTGGCCCATCTCGGTAGCCGCGACGCGGGGATTGCCGTCGTCGCGGCAGCGTTGCTGGCCGGCTGCCTGATCCCGCTCGATGTGGCTGCCGACGGACCCTCGATCGATCCCGCGGGCCTGCCGCGGATCGGCTCGGTCGATCCGCGCTTTCAATCCTACAATATCGAAATGGTCGAGGTGACCGGGGGACGGTTCTGGAAGCCGTATCAGCCGCAACCTGCCCGGTCTGACGGCGATACGGATCTCTACGCGGAGCGGGCGCCGATCGATCTCGCCAATCCGCGCCTGCGAAGGCTCGCCGCCGCGCTGGCGCCGGCCTACCTGCGGGTCAGCGGCACCTGGGCGAATTCCACCTATGTCGCAGCGGCGGACCAGGCCCCGGCGACGCCGCCGGCGGGGTTCAACGGCGTTCTCACGCGCCGGCAATGGCGGGGCGTGGTCGGATTTTCGCAAGCGGCCGATGCGCGGCTGGTGACGTCGTTCGCCATCAGCGCCGGCACCCGCGACGCGACCGGCGCCTGGACGCCGGATCACGCGCGCCGGCTGCTCGACGAGACGCGCTCGGCCGGGGGCAGCATCGCCGCCGCCGAGTTCATGAACGAACCGGATCTCCCCGCCATCGGCGGCGCGCCCTCCGGCACCGATGCCGCGGGGTATGCAAGGGACTTCAGCGCGTTCCGGACGTTCGCGGCCGAGGCCGCGCCCGACATGCAGATCCTCGGTCCCGGCACGGTCAGCGGGGCGGGCGTCGCCACCGACCTGTTGGTGGCCGCGGTCACCGGCGTCGATATCGTCTCCTACCATTTCTATGGCGCGCTGTCGGAGCGATGCCATGGCACGCACACGGCGGACGCCGCGCTGTCGGAGGCGTGGCTTTCCGCGACCAGCCAGACCGAAGCATTCTACCGGGCGTTGCGCGACCGCTTCGCGCCGGGCAAGCCGATCTGGCTGACCGAAACCGCGGATGCCGCCTGCGGCGGCAACCGCTGGGGCAAGACCTTCCTGGATACGTTTCGCTACCTCGATCAGCTCGGGCGGCTGGCGAAGGCCGGCGTCGCGGTGGTGATGCACAACACGCTCGCCGCCAGCGACTACGGCCTGCTCGACGAGATCACCTTCGCGCCGCGGCCGAATTACTGGGCCGCGCTGCTGTGGCGCCGGCTGATGGGAACCAGCGTGCTCGACGCCGGGCCGCCGGTCCAATCGGGCCTGCACGTCTACGCCCATTGCGCGCGTGGCGTTGCCGGCGGCGTGACGCTTCTGGTCATCAATCCCGACCGCGACGCGGCGCGGGCGCTGAGGCTTGCCGCGGCCTCGCAGCGCTATACGCTCGATGCGGCGAGCCTGCAGGCTGCCACCGTGCGGCTGAACGGCCGCGCACTGGCGCTTGGCGCTGATGATGAGCTGCCGGTGTTGACCGCCGCCGCCACGGAGGCCGGGCTTGTGACTTTCGCGCCGGCGACGATTTCCTTTCTCGCCGTGCCGGCGGCGGCAAACCACGCCTGCCGGGGATGATCGGCGGCGCGAAGGTTCCGGATCTCCAGAGCGCTTGCCCGCGCCGGCGATCCGCCCTAGCCTTGCTTTTCGGGCGACGCATTCGCGCGCCAGACCGGGGAGCGACCGTGTCCCTTTCCATAAGCGTGCCCGTTGGGCGAAATACCCGGCGCGGCATCAGGGCGCCTGGCATCCTCTCGGCGCTGGCGCTGGTGTTCGGCGCCGCGCCGGCGGCGGCAGAGACGGCGAACCGGCCGGTGCTGGAGAAAACCAGCTTCTATCTCACCTCGGCCGGTTTCCGTCCCCATCTTGCCAACGACGCCGAGGGCAAGAAGGCGATGCGCGCGCTGCCGCCGCACCGCTTCGTGCTCCATGCGCTGGCCAGCGGCGACGCCCGCTACCTCTACGCCGAGCCGGACCATTGCGTCTGCGTCTTCATCGGCACGCAGACGGCCTATAACAGCTATCGCACCATGCTCACGGCGCCGCTGGCCCGCGACGATGTTGCGCCCAGCGACAGGAGCCGGGTCGGGATGCCGCCGAGCTCCGATCCGATCGGCCTCGAGCGCATCGGCGGCGGCAGCAGCGTCGGCAGCTATTTCCGGACGTTCTACTAACTACCAGATCATGATGCGATCAGATAGAGTCGCATCATGATCTCATCTCTTTGTTTGAGCATGATCTTTTCGGAAAACCGGTTTCCACTTTTCCGGATCATGCTCTAGGATTTGCCGCGCTTGAACCGCACGCCCTTGGCGTCGCTGAGACGGGTGGCGATGTAGCCGCCGTCGCGGCAGGCGATCCGCTGCGGGGCCGCGACCTGCGGGCTGCGGCCGGTCTCCCACCACGACGCGCGGTGCGACGCCCGCGGCAGGGCAAAGCCGAGCAATTCCTCGATCTCGTCGAAGCTCATGACGAATTCGGCTCGGGTCTGCCGCTTCAGGTGGTCGCGCAGCGGATCGTAGGCACTCACAAGCGGTCTCCGGTGATCGGGGCGAGGGCGCAGGCCTCAGAACAGGACTGGCCGCGCCCGGCTTTGCGTTCGCGTCCAGGCCAGCACGGTCGCAACCGCAACCATGATGGCGAAGCCGGCGAGGTCGATGGCAAGCTGCAGCGGAACCCCGTCCCATACTGTCGCCAGGATGATATATCCGGCCAGCGACAGCAGCACGCTGAGGCAGTAGATGGCCAGCGAATTCTCGCCGCAGCGGATCGCCCCGCGCATCACCGGCGCGACGATGAAATGGCGCAGCCAGCCCGTCAGCGATCGCGAGTCGGCTCTCCAGCCCGGGCCATGATGGCCGAAGCCGAGCCAGTCGCGCGGCACGTAATGCGCCGCCAGCGCCGCCAGCGCCAGGAAGTGCAGCAGCCGCAGCGGGTCGAGGCCGGACTTGTCGACCGGGTAGATCAGCTTGGCGATGGCGTGGGGAATCAGCGTCTCCAGCGGCGCCACGGTCCAGCCCAGCACGACGATGAAGCTGAAAATCACGTAGCCGATCGACAGCAGCGGGACGTGGGAGCGGATCAGCGGCCACAGCCGGGCGCCGCCATAGCTCGCCCACCAGGCGCCGAACACGAACAGGATCTGCCAGGCGAACGGATTGAAATACCAGCTATTGGCCGGCCACTGCGGCAGGTTCTAGTCGAACCGGTGCGTCAAGACATAGAGCAGCACCGAGGCGGCGAGCGTCGCGTTCGGCGCGCGCCGCAGCGCGAACAGCAGCGGGACGACCAGGGCGTGGAACAGCACGAAAGTCGGCAGGATGTCGGTGTCGGCCGGCCGGTATTGCAGAATCAGGGCATTGGCGAGCGTCGGCCCCGGCTTGTCGAGCAGGATGTGGGTGTTGGTGTCGTAGAGGAACTGTTCGTCGCCGGTGAGGTAGGCGAGCACGAAATAGGCGATAACCAGCAGCAGAAAGGCGGCGTAGATCTCGAAGCTGCGCCGCAAGGTGCGCGCGATCACGTTGCCCCAGCCGAAGTGGCGCAAGGCGGTGCCATAGGCGAGCGCGCAGGTCGCGCCGGAGACGAACGTGAAAATCTCGGTGGTGTCGCTGAAGCCGAAATTGCGCGGCGTGATCCAGCTCAGGACGTTCACCGGCATATGATCGACGAACACGCACCACAGCGCGAGGCCGCGACAGGCGTCGAGCCGCAGGTCGCGGCGGATCGTCTTCGTCTCCGGCGGGGTCGATGCGGGCGCCGGCGCGGCTGGATCCTTCATCGGGCTTCTACAGGTACTGCTTCATTTCCCGGCGCAGGTCGTCGCGCAGGTCGTCGCGGTCCATCGCGTAGGCGATGTTGGCGGCGAGGAAGCCCGATTTCGAGCCGCAATCGTAGCTCTTGCCCTTGAACTTGAAGCCGTAGAAGGCCTGCGTCTGCGCCAGCTTCAGCATCGCGTCGGTCAGCTGGATTTCGCCGCCGGCGCCGCGCTCCTGGGTTGCCAGGATCTTGAAGATCTCCGGCTGCAGGATGTAGCGGCCGGTGATCGAGAGATTGGAGGGCGCCTGTTCGCGTTTCGGCTTCTCGACCATGCCCTTGAGCTCGAACAGGTCGCCGCGCTGCTGGCCGACGCCGACCACGCCATACATGTGCACGGCGTCCATCGGCACTTCCTCGACCGCGATGATGTTGGCCTTGTCGGCGCCGGCGGCGTTGGCCGCGTCGATCATCTGTTTCAGCCCGCTCGGCTTGTGCTTCACCAGCACGTCCGGCAGCAGCACCGCGAAGGGTTCGTTGCCGACGATCTCGCGCGCGCACCACACCGCATGCCCGAGCCCGAGCGGCTGCTGCTGGCGCGTGAACGAGGTCGAGCCGGGCTCCGGCTGGTCGCGTTCGAGGATCTCCATTTCCTTGGTCTTGGCGCGCTCCTTGAGGGTGTCCTCGAGTTCATAGGGCCGATCGAAATGATCCTCGATCACGCCCTTGTTGCGGCCGGTGACGAAGACCAGATGTTCGATGCCGGCCTCGAGCGCCTCGTCGACCACGTGCTGGATCAGCGGCCGGTCGACCACCGTCAGCATTTCCTTGGGCATGGCCTTGGTGGCGGGCAGGAAGCGGGTGCCAAGACCGGCGACGGGGAATACGGCTTTGCGGATTTTCATGGGATCTCTTCGGGAACACAGGAGTGGCAATTCATCAAACGCCGGCGTGACCCTCAGGGTCCCGCCCGAATTCGCCCTTTTGGTAGCAGTTTTCGGGCCGCCTGCGGAACTGGCGTGGAGCGGATTTGGCCTTCGCGCGCGCTTTTAGCGGTTTCCCGTGAAGGATAGCTGACGCCGGGCCGGGCGGCCGGGACACGATTCCTGCGCGAAAACCTGGGCAGGCGTTAATCTTCTGGAAACCCTGTTCGGCCTCTTTTGGGGCGACAGCGGAGCGGATCGAGACGAAAGCACGACAATGGCAGGCGCGGAAACCAGGCGGCGGACAAAGACATCGGCGATGATCGCCGCGGCCGGCCTTGCGGTTGTGATGTCCGGCGCGGCCTTCGGCCAGAGCGCCAGCGGCGGCGGACCGGTGCTGCCGCGCCCCGAATTGACCGGGACCGTGACGTCGCCGCCGCGGCGGCGGGTGGCGCAGTCGTCGTTTCCGTTCCTGCCGTCGATTTTCTCGCCGCAGACCCGGACCGCGCCGCCGGCCGCCGGCGAGAAGGAATGGAGCGGCGAGGACGGCGCCTCCGGGCATCCGCTGATGACCGCGCAGGCAATTCGCGAGGCGGCCGCCAATTTCGACGCTTGCGTCGCCGGGCTGTGGCCCGAGGCCGCCCGCCGCGGCATTTCGCAGCAGAGCTTCGCGCGCTTC
>JBKQQE010000283.1:0-2645 GCA_052326245.1 Xanthobacteraceae bacterium
GGCTGCTAGGAAGCGACCGCCACGTTCGACGTCGCCGCGCTCGACTCTCCTGCTTTCTCTCCCGTGCCGTGAGCGACCCCATGACAACCTCCCTCTCCCGCGCCGCTTACGCCGACATGTTCGGCCCGACGAAAGGCGATCGGCTGCGGCTCGCCGACAGCGAGCTCATCATCGAGGTCGAGAAGGATTTCACCACCTATGGCGAAGAGGTGAAGTTCGGCGGCGGCAAGGTGATCCGCGACGGCATGGGGCAGGCCCAGACGACGCGCGCTCGCGGCGCCGTCGACACGGTCATCACCAACGCCGTGATCCTCGATCACTGGGGGATCGTCAAGGCCGACGTCGGCCTCAAGGACGGGCTCATACATGCCATTGGCAAGGCGGGCAACCCCGACGTCCAGCCCGGGGTCACGATCGTCGTCGGGCCGGGGACCGAGGTGATCGCCGGCGAGGGCAAGATTCTGACGGCCGGCGGCTTCGACACCCACATCCATTTCATCTGCCCGCAGCAGATCGAGGAAGCGCTGATGTCGGGCGTCACTTCGATGCTGGGCGGCGGCACCGGGCCGGCGACCGGCACCTTCGCCACCACCTGCACGCCCGGCCCCTGGCACATCGCGCGCATGATCGAGGCGGCGGACGCTTTTCCGATGAACCTCGGCTTCGCCGGCAAGGGCAATGCGTCGAAGCCCGCCGCGCTCATCGAGCAGGTCGAGGCGGGCGCCTGCGCGCTCAAACTGCACGAGGACTGGGGCACGACGCCCGCCGCGATCGACTGCTGCCTGTCGGTGGCCGACGACTACGACATCCAGGCGATGATCCACTCCGACACGCTCAACGAATCGGGCTTCGTCGAGGACACCATCAAGGCGTTCAAGGGCCGCACGATCCACGCCTTCCACACCGAGGGCGCGGGCGGCGGGCATGCCCCCGACATCATCCGCGTCGCGGAACTGCCCAACGTGCTGCCGTCCTCGACCAATCCGACGAAGCCGTTCACGCGCAACACGCTCGACGAGCACTTGGACATGCTGATGGTCTGCCATCACCTCGACAGTGCGATCCCCGAAGACCTCGCCTTCGCCGAGAGCCGCATCCGCAAGGAGACGATCGCCGCCGAGGACATTTTGCACGACCTCGGCGCGCTCTCGATGATGTCGAGCGACAGCCAGGCGATGGGCCGGGTCGGCGAAGTGATCATCCGCACCTGGCAGACCGCGGACAAGATGAAGCGCCAGCGCGGTGCGCTCGAGGGCGACGGGCCGCGCAACGACAATGCCCGCGTCAAGCGCTACGTCGCCAAGTACACCATCAACCCCGCGATCGCGCACGGCGTCTCGAAACACATCGGCTCGGTCGAAAAGAGCAAGCTCGCCGACCTCGTGCTGTGGACCCCCGCCTTCTTCGGCGTGAAGCCCGACCTCGTCATCAACGGCGGCGTCATCGCCGCCGCCCCGATGGGCGACCCCAACGCTTCCATCCCGACCCCGCAGCCGGTCCACTACCGCCCGATGTTCGCGGCGTTCGGCCGGGCGCGGACGGGTTCGTCGCTGACGTTCGTTTCCGGGGCGGCCGTCGAGGGCGGGCTCGCGCGCAAGCTGAAGGTGGCGAAGCGGCTGGTGGCGGTCGAGAACACGCGCAAGATCGGAAAGAAATCGATGGTGCATAACGGCGCGACGCCTGTCATCACGGTCGACCCGGAGACTTACGCGGTGACGGCGGACGGGGTGCTGCTAGTGTGCGAGCCGGCGGACCGGCTGCCGATGGCGCAGAGGTATTTTTTGTTTTGAGGGGCGTTCAAGCGACCCTTTGCAGGCTCGGTGCCTTTAACCGAGCTTCCGAAGCCTTCACCGCAATCTTGAGCCTCGACCGCAAGCGGTTGCGCGACCGGAGTTGGCCGGCAACAGCCTCTTAAGTGCGTGAATTCCAATCAAAGCCCGCCGAATTCATTCTGAATGCGCATTGATAAATCCTTGGGGAGGCCGCAGGCAGCTATCATATATTCGCTCGCCGACATGATGAACTGCCTCGCCCGCTTGTTAACAGACAGCTTCTGGGAGAGGCGTTTCTCCTGCTCCGCCATTTTCCCGGATAGCACTCGGATCGACATTTCCCGGCAGATGTTGACGCACCCGAAGAGCTCGTGAGGTCCGGCAATCACCAGGCCCGCGAAGGAGACTAGCTTTTCCCAGGAAGGAAAATCCTGGATGGTCCCTGACGGGTCTGTCTTTTGCCGGAGTTCCGCCCGGATCTGATATGATTCCTTCCCCCCCCAAATATAGTACAGTAGAACCTTTTCGAATTCTGTTTTGCTCATTTTCGGGTCGTAGAAGCGCCGGATGTCCCGGCCAATCGATGACCACAGGATAAATATCGCAGCCATAACATCGAGGTAAATGGCTACGTGATCGTCCTTCGCAGGATCAAGCTGCCCTCGGGCGCTCTTTAACTCAGCGACCATCTTTCTGAAAACTCGCCAGGGTTGAACGCTGAGCGGAGCAGCGTTGCGACCGGCAATGAAGAGTGGTTCTGACCATATGTTCTTATTGTAAGCGTCGAAGACGGTATTCCATCGATCTATGGATGACTGATAGTTGAAGTCGCCGTTGAAACCTATCTCCCGCGCGTTACCGAGACCCTCAAAT
>JBKQQE010000284.1:0-6801 GCA_052326245.1 Xanthobacteraceae bacterium
CCCGCAATCGCTCGAGCTGAGCTGCCTCGCAAAAGCGATCGCCCACTGGCTTGCCAGCGGCGTGCCGCTGATCGTCGCCACCCCGGTGCTCGGCCTGCTGCTCAACCTCGACATCGACGCCACCGCCGCGGTCGCGCTGACGCTGGCGGTGGGCACGCCGGCGCTGACCCTGACCGGGATGATCGGCGCCGCGCTGGCGGTGACGCTGCGCCGCGGCGGGCTCCTGCTCGCGGTCTTGGTGCTGCCGCTGTCGATCCCGGTGCTGATCTTCGGGGTCGCGGCCTGCAACGCGGTGGTCACCGACGGGGTCGCGTTCGGCGCGCCGCTCTCGATCCTCGCCGCGCTGTCGCTGGTCGGCCTCGTGGTCGGCCCGATCGCCGCCGCCGCGGCGCTGCGCCAGGGACTGGACTAAAAGGCTGGATCAGAGGCTGGACTGGGGCGCCCGGACTGACGCACCATGTCCCCCTCGCCGCGCCGGCGCCGCAAATTCACCCGAGTCTGCCGGCAACACATCCCGCGTTTCCGCGCGCAGCCAGCAGCCAACGGACAAGTTTTCAGGCGTGACCACCGCATCCGACCCCGAGACGACAAGCCTCGCGCGCCGCTGCCGCTGCGGCCTCAGCCGCCGCGGGCTGTTTGCCGCGGCGGCCGGCTTCGCCGCCACCGCCGTCGCGCGCTCGCCCGGGGCGCGGGCGAACCCGACTGTCACGCCCGACGCGCCGTCGTTTCGCATCGACGTGCACCATCATCTCACCCCGCCGGACTATCTCGCCGCGGCGCGCGGTCATTTCACGGTGGCGCCGCCCTCGGCGAGCTGGTCGGTGGCCAAATCGCTGGACGACATGGACGCCGCCGGCGTCGCCACCGCGATCCTGTCGATCACCACGCCCGGGCTGTGGCTCGGCGACGCCGCGTCCAGCGCCAAGCTGGCGCGCAGCTGCAACGACTACGCCGCCGGCCTGATCGCCGACAACAAGGGCCGCTTCGGGGCCTTCGCAGCGCTGCCGCTGCCCAACGCCGACGCCACGCTGGGCGAGATCGCCTACGCCCTCGACGCCCTGAAGCTCGACGGCGTCGCGCTGTTCACGAGCTATGAGGGAAAATGGCTCGGCGACGCCGCCTTCGTGCCGGTGTTCGACGAACTCAACCGCCGCAAGGCGGTGGTCTCGGTGCACCCGACCACGGCCGCGTGCTGCGGCAATCTCATCCCCTATATTCCCGACAGCATCATCGAGTTCGGCACCGACACCACCCGCACCATCGCCAGCCTGGTGTTTTCCGGCGCCGCCGCGCGCTGGCCGGACATCCGCTTCATCTTCGCCCATGCCGGCGGCACCATGCCGTTCCTGATCGAGCGCTTCGAGGTGCTGGCGCGGATGCCGCAGGCGGCCAAGATGCTGCCGAACGGCGTCACCGCACCGCTGCAGCGCTTCTTCTACGACACCGCGCAGGCGGCGAACCCGGCCGCCATGACCGCGCTGCGCGACCTCGTCGCGCCCTCCCAGATCCTGTTCGGCACCGACTTCCCGTTCCGCAGCGGCCTCGACAACGTCAACGGGCTTTCCGGCTGCGGCTTCACCCCGGCCGAATTGCGCCTGATCTCGCGCGACAACGCGCTTGCCCTGCTGCCGCGGCTGCGGGCGTGAGGGGCTGTAACGGCCCTAGGCTGTCTCGTAGAGCGCTCATATTCGTCATGGCCGGGCAGCGCGATCCGTCTCTGACGGATCGCTAGGACTAAGGTCTCCCGGCCATCCACGTCTTTCTTGTGGCGGGGCAGCTAAGACGTGGATGCCCGGCACAAGGCCGGGCATGACGCAGAGGTTAGGCTGCCCCTTACTTCCCCACTCATCCCCGGCGTCGTGAACAAAATCCGGGTCCCCCTTTGCGATCAGACGCGCTATAAGCCCCCGCCATGGCCCTGATCGACCTCGCCAACCCGACCCGTTTTCTCGCCCTCGCCGGCCGCCTGCTGCCGTGGCTCGCCGCCGCGACCGTGGTGCTGCTCGGCGTCGGCCTGTACCAATCCTGGCTCGCGCCCGACGATTACCAGCAGGGCGCCACCGTCAAGATCATGTTCATCCACGTGCCCAATGCCTGGCTGTCGATGTTCGTCTGGGGCGTCATGAGCGTGGCCGCGCTCGGCACGCTGGTGTGGCGCCATCCGCTCGCGGACGTCGCCGCCAAGGCCGCCGCGCCGCTCGGCGCCGCCTTCACCTTTCTGGCGCTGGTCACCGGCTCGCTGTGGGGCCGGCCGATGTGGGGCACCTACTGGGAATGGGACGCCAGGCTGACCTCGGTGCTGATCCTGTTCCTGATGTATCTCGGCCTGATGGCGCTGTGGCGCGCGGTCGACGATCCGTCGCGCGCCGCGCGCGCCGCCGCGATCCTCACTTTGGTCGGCGCCATCAACCTGCCGATCATCAAATTCTCGGTGGACTGGTGGAACACGCTGCACCAGGGCGCCTCGGTGCTGCGGATGGGCGGGCCGACGCTGGACCGCGCCTTCCTGGTGCCGCTGCTGGTGATGGCGCTCGGCTTCACCGCGCTGTTCGTGACCCTGCACATCGCCGCCATGCGCAACGAGATCCTGCGCCGGCGGGTGCGCAGCCTGCAGATGCTGCAGGCGAGCCGGCCGTGAGCACCTGAGATGCTGGGTCCCTACGCCGCGTTCATCGTCTGGTCCTATCTCATCGCCGCCGTGGTGGTGCTGGTGTTGATCGTCTGGGTGGTCGCCGACTATCGCCGCCAGCAGGCGCAGCTGCGCGAGCTCGAGGCGCAGGGCGTGACGCGGCGCTCGCAGCGTGAGGCCACCCCATGACGACCCCCGAGACCCCGCCGCCGCGCCGCCGCTCCTACATTGTCGCGCTGCCGCTGTTGGCCTTCGTCGCTCTCGCCGCGGTGTTCTGGTTCCGGCTCGGCAGCGGCGACCCGTCGCGGATTCCCTCGGCGCTGATCGGCCATCCGGCGCCGCAAACCGCGCTGCCGGCGCTCGACGGCCTCAATGCCGGCGCCGCGCCGGTGCCCGGGCTCGACCCGGCGGCGTTCAAGGGCCATGTCAGCGTCGTCAATGTCTGGGCCTCGTGGTGCGTGCCCTGCCACGATGAGGCGCCGCTCCTGCTCACGCTCGGCCAGGACGCGACGCTGCGCGCCCAGGGCCTGCAATTCGTCGGCATCAACTACAAGGACGCGGCGGAAAACGCCCGGCGCTTCCTCGGCCGCTACGGCAACCCGTTCGACCGCGTCGGCGTCGACGTCAACGGCCGCGCCTCGATCGACTGGGGCGTCTATGGCGTGCCGGAAACCTTCGTGGTCGGCCGCGACGGCACCATCGCCTACAAGCTGGTCGGCCCGGTCACGCCGGACAATATCGACAGGGTGCTCAGGCCCGAGATCGCCAAGGCGCTCCGCGCCGGGTCGTGAGGTCCCATCGCCCCGATGGTCCGGGCCCGGCGCAGAATTTGCCGCGCCGCCGCGCAAAAATTCCCGAGCCGTTCAGCCGCCGTTCACCGCCCGGCCATGGCGCCGCCACGAATTGAACGCTAGCCTCTCCAGGTCGCCACCCCGGCGGCTCCGGGCGAATTTCGATCGATCCGATCACGCTCCCCTTGCTTGGTCCTTGGAGGGACACTTCGAATGCGTCATTTCACGCTTGCAGCACTTACCGCCCTCGGCCTGATCGCGGCGACGCCGCTGATGGCCCAGACCCCGGCCACCGACTCCAAGATGGCGCCGGCCAGCAAGATGGCACCGGCGCCGGCGAAGACCGACCTGCTCGACATCAACACCGCGACCGCCGATGAGCTCGACGCGCTGCCCGGCATCGGCAAGGCCTATTCCGCCGCCATCATCAAGGGCCGGCCCTACAAGGGCAAGGACGAGCTGGTGCAGAAGAGCATCCTGCCGCAGAAGACCTATGACGGCATCAAGGACAAGATCATCGCCAAGCAAGGCAAGATGTAACACCTGCGCCTTCAGCGCTGACGTCATCGACGCACCGGCGGCAACGCCGGTGCGTTTTTGTTTTGGGAGCGCCCCGATGCTCCAAGGAAGCCGTCATGCCCGCACTTGTTGCGGGCATCCACGACTTCACTGCGTTGCCGCAAGCAAGGCGTGGATGCGCGGGACAAGTTTACGGCCGGACCGGCCAAAGGCCGGATCCGGTTGCCCGCGCATGACGCCGGATTTGGGGCGGTCGCCTACCGCAAATGAGCGACACCTCGCACAACCCCCGCCTAGCCGTCCGGGCAGGTGACGGCCTTGCGCCGCGCGCCCACATTGCAGGCCATGCCAACGCCAACCATATGAGCCCCCTGATGACCACTCCGCTGTCGGATCTCTCCGCCGCCTTCGCCGCGCTGGTCGCCGGCGCCGCCCCTTCCGTCGTGTCGCTGAAGAGCGGCCGTTCCCGCGCCGCCGGCTTTGCCTGGCGGCCGCGCCTGATCGTCACCGCCGACGAACTGATCGACGACGACGACGACCTGCGGCTGACGCTGCCGGGCGGCGAGGAGATCGAGGGCCAATTGGTGGGCCGCGACCACACCACCGACGTGGCGCTGGTTCGCATCGAGGCCGAGCTGCCGCCGCTGACCTTTTCCAACGACGTGCCGGCGCCCGGCGCGCTCGCCTTCGCCGTCGGTTCCGAGAACGGCGCGCCGCGCGTCGCTTCCGGCGTGGTGGCGCTCGCGGGCCCGCCGTGGCGCAGCCTGCGCGGCGGCGCCATCGACGCCCGCGTCGAACTCGACATCGCGCTGGCGCGCACGAGCGAAGGCGCGGCCGTGCTCGACGCGGCCGGCGTGGCGCGCGGCATGGCGGTAAGGAGCCGGCGCCGCACCCTGATGATCCCGGCTTCCACCATCGCCCGCGTCGCCGCAACGCTCGAAGCCAAAGGCTACATTCCGCGCGGCTATCTCGGGCTTGCGCTGCATCCGGTGAAGACGCCGCAGGGCGCCGGCGCCATCATCATGGCGGTGGAGGCCGGCGGCCCGGGAGAGAAGGCCGGGCTGCACCAGGGCGAGATCATCACCGGCTGGGACGGCGGCACCAGCGCACCGCTCGGCGCCATCATGGCGGCGCTCGGACCCGACAGCGTCGGCAAGACCGTGAAGCTCACCGTCGCGCTCGGCGGCGCGGCGCGCGAGGCCGCCCTCACCATCGCGGAGAGGCCGCGTCCTTGACCGACGACCATGCCCCGCGCGACCTCACCCTGGCGCTCGCGCTCGACGACGACGCGCTGGCGGTCAGGGTGCGCGAGGCGCTCGGCGCAGTCGACGGGGTGCGGCTTGTGGAAGCCGGGGTGGAGGCCGATATCATTCTCAGCGACGGCCACGCCGCGCCGGTTCCCGACCTCAACCTGACGGCGCGCGAGCGCGACGTGCTGGCGCTGCTGGCGGAGGGCGCCTCCAACAAGGCGGTGGCGCTGCGGCTCGGCATCTCCGTCCACACCGCCAAGTTCCACGTGCGCTCGCTGCTGGAGAAGCTCGACGCCACCGGGCGCACCGACGCCGTCGCCCACGCCGCGCGGCTCGGCGTCATTGATCTGTGAGGCCTCGACATGAACGGCACCACGCACCGCGACCCGACAGATGAAACCGGCAGTTCCGACGCCATGCTCGACGCCTATTCGCGCGCGGTCTCGGCGGTGGTCGACGAGGTCGGCCCGGCGGTGATGCGGGTATTGAGCCCCGGCGCCCTGGCGCCAGCCGGCCGTGGTGGAGCGCGCCCGCGGGGCGGCAGCGGCTCCGGCGTCGTCATCGCCGATGACGGGCTGATCCTGACCAACAGCCACGTGGTGGCGGGCGCCAGACGCGTCGGCCTCGCCTTCGCCGACGGGCTTGCCCGCGACGCCGAGGTGATCGGGGACGATCCGCTGACCGATCTCGCGCTGCTGCGGGCGCCGCTGCCCGGCGACATTGCCTCGGCGCGGCTCGGCGATTCCAAAAGGCTGCGCCGCGGTCATCTGGTAGTCGCGATCGGCAATCCGCTCGGCTTCGAATCCACGGTCACCGCCGGCGTGGTGTCGGCGCTGGGACGAACGCTGCGGGCGCGCAACGGCCGGCCGATCGACGACGTGATCCAGACCGACGCCGCGCTCAATCCCGGCAATTCCGGCGGCCCGCTGGTGTCGGCGCAGGGCGACGTCATCGGCATCAACACCGCCATGATCGGCGGCGCCCAGGGCCTGTGCTTCGCGGTCTCCAGCAACACCGCGCTGTTCGTGATCGGCGAACTGATCGCCCACCACCGCGTGCGCCGGGCCCGGCTCGGCGTCGCGGCGCAAACCATCGCGCTGCCGCGGCGCATCGCGGTGGCGCTCGGCACCGGCCCGCGCGCGGTGCGGCTCGACGAGATCGCCCCGGGGGGCCCGGCCGAGGCGGCGGGATTGCGCACCGGCGATGTGATGCTGTCGCTCGACGGCCTGCCGATCGGCGGCGGCGACGACCTGGTGCGGCTGCTCACCCATTCGCGCATCGGCGAGCGGCTGCCGGTCAGCGTGCTGCGCAACGGCGACATCGTGCGCGTCGAGATCGTGCCGGGAGAGATGGAAGGCTGAGCGCTGCCGCCGTACCCGGCCCGCTTAGAGCATGATCCGGAAAAGTGGAAACCGGTTTTCCGAAAAGATCATGCTCAAACAAAGAGATGAGATCATGATGCGATATCTAATCGCATCATGATCTAAGACACGAAGTGGGGACCAGCGACGGGTGATGGCAACCGCAACACCAGCGGACGGACGTAAGGCAGGACGACGGCGCGGCTTCGGCGCCATCGCGGTGGCATGCCTTGTGGCCGGCGGCCTGCTCG
>JBKQQE010000285.1:0-4359 GCA_052326245.1 Xanthobacteraceae bacterium
GCGGAGGCGATCGTCGTCGTTTTTCTGCTGGTTGCGACCATCACAACACGAGTCTTTACGACGAAGGATCCGGTCGAGCGCAACGTCGCCGCGCTGACCTACGACCTGAAGGACGGGATTTTTCCCCTGGTCTGCGCGCTGAGCGTGGCGGCTTTTGCCGTGTACCTCGTCCTCGTGGGCGGCCTGGGGAACATGCTGGCGGACCGGTATACCCGTGCCGAGACGTCCGACATTTCGCCGGTTGCGGTGTCATTCCAAGCCCTCCAATCGGTTACGTGTCTTCTGGCGTGCGCTTACCTGAAACGTAAACCGAGGAAGTCCCTGATCGCGTCGATTTTGACGTTTGTGGTTTGCGGTCTGGTTATCGCGCTGCTTGCGGCTTCGCAAAACCCCTTCAATGCGGCCCGCTTTTTCCTGTTGATGACCTGGCTTCCGGTCTGCCTGGTATTTTGTTCGGGAAAGATCAAGGTATCGACATTCTATCTCGGCACCATTGTCGGGTTGTTGATCTTCATGCCGATTTTGAACTTCACCGGCAGATTCGGCATGTCGATCGGTGAAGCCGCGCAAAACGTCGACATCTCCGAATTCATTTTCAAGGTGCCGTATATCGACGTGTTCGACATGCTGGTTTACGAAGTCAGGTACTTGCACTCGGAAGGCTTCTACTGGGGCGGGAAGACGCTCTCCATTTTGCTGTTCTTCGTTCCGCGCGAGTTCTGGACCGGCAAGGAGACGCTCATCGCCAAAGACATAGGTGCCCAGCTGGTCGAGATGGGGACCGCCGGAACCGACAATCTGTCGTTGTTTTTTGCTGGTGAGTTCTACGCTGACCTTGGATTCGTCGGCGTTGCAATCGGTGCATTTCTGGTCGCGTTGCTGCTGTCCGTATTCGGCTCGAACCGACCGGTAACAATTAACGGACTGGATATTCGCTCGTTCATCTCCATTGCGGCCGTGCCGATTATCATTCGCGGGCCGATCGGCGCGGTACTTCCGCTGTTCTTTATGGATATGGTCCTATTGGCAATCCTGACGCCCGTGCTGTGCAATCGGATCGATCCCGTCTCGAACACCAAGTCATTGGCGGGATAAGATGGTTAGCGACAAGAGAATTCGTGTTTTGGTTGTCGCCGGGTCGATCTCTCGTGTCGGCGCCGGAGTCGCCCAATCTGCCCGCCTACTGGCCCGAGCAGCGTCCGCACAAGGAGCCGAGATCGAGGTGTTGACGCTGGAAGATTCGCACTACCTGGATGATCTGCCAAGCTGGAGCCCGTTGGTCGTTCGCGCGTTCTCAGCGATTGGACCCTCGCGCTACGGGTTTTCCCCCGGTCTGTTGGTTGCGGTGTTGCGATCGGACGCAGACGTCGCACACGTCCACGGCGTCTGGATGTTTCAATGCCTCGCCGTCCTTCTTTGGGCGCTGATCCATAAGAAGCCTTACGTGGTCGCGCCGCACGGCATGCTGGAGGCATGGATACGTAAGCGATCTCCGATCCTGAAGCGATTGATATCATCGCTCTATCAAGATCGATTTCTGGACGGTGCCGCAATGTTCCATCTGCTGACCGAGAAGGAACGGATCGATGTGGCGCAGTATTCGGCCAGTGAGCGCGCACGCGTCGTTCCGAACTGCGTCGAACCGTTCGAAGCGCAGCGTGTTCTGCCCGGGTGGTGGAACCAGGCGTTCGAGGGACGTGATGTGTACCTTTTCTTCGGCCGAATTCATGAAAAGAAGGGATGCATGGAGTTGTGCTCGGCATGGGACGCGCTGTGCGCGAGCGACCAATCCTTCCGGGACTGCTCCGCACTGGTATTCTGCGGATGGAACGACGGACTGCTGGGGTTCGAGGCCCGCGTCGCTAAACTCATGGCTCGACACGGCAATGCCGCGTTCTGCGGCCCGCAATATGGCGCAGACAAGGAGCGATCATTCGCAGCAGCGAGCTTTTTCCTTCTGCCGTCGAAGAGTGAAGGCCTTCCCATGAGCGTATTGGAGGCCTGGGCCGCCGGAAAGCCGGTCCTTATGACCGCGGCGTGCAACCTCCCGATCGGTTTCGAGGTTGGCGCGGCTATCGAGATCGGCGCCGACGAGGACGGGATTCGGGACGGGCTAAGGACTGCGTCGTCGCTGGTGGCGGAGCGGCGGCTGGAGATGGCACGGGCGGCTCGATTGCTGGTTGCCGAACGATACAGCGCGCAGGCCGTCGCCACGGGAATGGTAGAAATCTATCGCGATGCGTTGGCGCAACGAAGCGTCACCAGGTGTGGCTGACCGGTCGAATGCGGGCAGTCGTTGTTCAGCCGGGTATTCAATGTCCAATCCGACGGCGTGGTCCAAATGAACATTATAGACGCCCGTAAGAGCGAGCCTTGGCGCGGTGGCGCAAGCTTCACGCTTGGCAACCAGATCTATCGTCTTGTCTGGTCGGTGACCTGGCTGTTGCTGGCGGCGTGGACACCCCCGCCCCTGCACGGCTGGCGGCGGCTGGTGCTGCGCTTATTCGGCGCGAAAGTGGCGCCCACCGCGCACATCTATCCGAGCGCGCGGATTTGGTCCCCGCTCAATCTCGAAATCGGCGATTTTGCGGGCATTGGGCCCAGGGTGAACGTCTATTCGATGGCAAGAATCACTTTCGCGCCCTATTCGCTTGCCTCGCAAGGCGCCCATATTTGTGCGGGCACCCACGACATCGAGGATGTGAATTTTCAGCTCCACGCCCGGCCCATCGTCATCGGCTACCGTGCCTGGATCGCGGCCGAGGCGTTTGTGGGGCCGGGGGTCACGGTTGGCGATGGCACGGTGCTGGGTGCACGCGGCTGCGCTTTTCGGGACCTCGACCCGTGGATGGTTTATGCCGGGAACCCGGCGCGAGCGATTAAGCCTCGGAACGTCCGCTTCGCGGGCGACGTGGAGAAGGCGTCTGCGCGATGGTGAGGACGACGTCGAGTCCAACGAGGAGTGCCGTTCTTCACTTCCGCGTTGAAGGGACGGGCGCCTAGCTTGTCGCGGAGGTCGGAGTACCATCAATTCGAGCAGACCGGGCGCGCCATGGTTGATCTTGCCGTCGTCATCCTCACCTACAATGAGGAACAGCACATCCTTCGTGCGCTTGCATCGGTCGCCGGCATTGCCAGCCAGGTTTTCGTCGTCGACAGCTTTTCCACCGACCGCACCGTGGAGCTGGCGCGGAACGCCGGAGCAACCGTGCTCACCAACACGTTCATCAATCAAGCCAGGCAATTTCAGTGGGCGCTCGACAACGCACCGATCACTGCCTCGTGGATCATGCGTCTCGATGCCGACGAATTGATCGAGCCGGACCTTGCCGCCAGGATCCGCTATGAATTGCCCAATCTCGGTCAAGACGTCGTCGGCGTGAACCTGAAGCGCAAACACATCTTTCTCGGCCGCTGGATCCGACATGGCGGTCGGTATCCGCTCGTCCTGCTGCGTATCTGGCGCCGCGGCCGTGGCCGCGTCGAAGACAGATGGATGGACGAACATGTGGTCGTGTGGGGCGGCCGCACGGTGACATTCGACGGCGGCTTCGCCGACCACAACCTCAATGATTTGACTTTCTTTACCGACAAGCACAATCGCTATGCGACGCGCGAGGCGATCGAGGTCATCAATTTTCGTCGTGGCGCTTCGCGCAGCCGCAGCTTGACCGAGCAAGGAGGTTCGTCGCAAGCGGCCATCAAGCGGCTGGTGAAGGAGAAGATCTACAACCGCATTCCCTACCAGATCAGCGCGCCGGCCTATTTTCTTTACCGCTTCGTCGTCCAACTGGGATTTCTCGATGGCAAGGAAGGGCTCGTCTATCACGGCCTGCAAGGCCTCTGGTACCGATTTCTGGTCGGCGCAAAGATCGACGAGCTCGAGCAGGCCATAGCCGGAATTAACGATTCGACCGAGGTTCGCGCGGCACTTAGCCGGTTGACCGGTCTTGCAATCGATCCTTGAAAAGGTTGACTAGCCATGTCTGTGAAACCATCCGTGCCTGGACAGCGTTACCAGCCACAACGCCGCCAGCGCGGCCTCGAGCTTCAGATCTTTCTCGTTGCTCTCGCACTGGCCCAGATTCTCTGCGGCGCGAACGCGATCGCCCATCCCGCGGTGTTCTGGTTCAACGACCCCGTGGGCCCCGACGATACCGTCGTGGTGACGGGCGCAGATCTGGAGGAAGTAACGCAAGCGACCATCAGCCGGGTACCCGATCATGTATCTGGCGCCGGACCGGAGGCCGCGAAAGCCAACAATATCGTCCAGCCGAACCCGCAGTCTCTCAAGTTCGTGGTTCCGAGGGATTTCGCTCCCGGAATCGATCGCTTCACCCGTACCTCCCCGGACGGCGC
>JBKQQE010000286.1:0-17711 GCA_052326245.1 Xanthobacteraceae bacterium
CAGCTTCGCTCCACGCTTCCTTCCCACACTCGGTCACCCTCATGCAGTTGCGCTTCGCTTCGCTCGCTGTGATCAGCTCACGATGGGACTTTCACCCATAAGAGTGCGCCCATGCTGGGCGCACCAAAGCTAGAGCGCGATAGCGAAAGCAATCGCGCTCTATATCCCGCCGTCCGGTCCGGGCGATTACTCGCCGGCGGCCTCGCGCGGTTCGTCGGCCTTCTGCCTGGCCTCGAGGTCCTCGCCGGTGGCCTGGTCGACCGCCTTCATCGACAGCCGCACCTTGCCGCGATCGTCGAGACCGAGCAGCTTGACCTTGACCTTGTCGCCTTCCTTGACGACGTCGGAAGTCTTCTGCACGCGGTTGGCGGCGAGCTGGCTGATGTGCACCAGGCCGTCCTTGGGGCCGAAGAAGTTCACGAAGGCGCCGAACTCCATGACCTTGACCACGGTGCCGTCGTAGATCTGGCCGACTTCCGGATCGGAAGCGATCGACTTGATCCACTTGATGGCGGCGCGGATCGCATCGCCATTGGCGGAGGCGACCTTCACGGTGCCGTCGTCCTCGATGTTGATCTTGGCGCCGGTCTTCTCGACGATCTCGCGGATCACCTTGCCGCCGGTGCCGATCACTTCGCGGATCTTGTCGGTGGCGATGTGGAACACCTCGATGCGCGGCGCATGCTCGCCGAGCTCGGCGCGGGCCGCGGTCAGCGCCTTGGCCATCTCGCCGAGAATGTGGACGCGGCCGTCCTTGGCCTGGCCCAGCGCCACCTTCATGATCTCCTCGGTGATGCCGGCGATCTTGATGTCCATCTGCAGCGAGGTAACGCCGCGTTCGGTGCCGGCGACCTTGAAGTCCATGTCGCCGAGATGGTCTTCGTCGCCGAGAATGTCGGACAGCACCGCGAAGCGGCCCTCTTCGAGGATCAGGCCCATGGCGATGCCCGCGATCGGCCGCTTCAGCGGCACGCCGGCATCCATCAGCGCCAGCGAGGCGCCGCAGACCGAGGCCATCGACGACGAGCCGTTGGATTCGGTGATCTCCGACACCACGCGGATGGTGTAGGGGAACTCGTGATGCAGCGGCAGCACCGGATGGATCGCGCGCCAGGCGAGCTTGCCGTGGCCGATTTCGCGGCGGCCGGGCGAGCCCATGCGGCCGGTCTCACCGACCGAGAAGGGCGGGAAGTTGTAGTGCAGCAGGAAGGTTTCCTTGTAGGTGCCGGGCAGCGCGTCGATGTACTGCTCGTCCTCGCCGGTGCCGAGCGTGGTCACCACCAGCGCCTGGGTCTCGCCGCGGGTGAACAGCGCCGAGCCGTGGGCGCGCGGCAGCACGCCGGCCTCGGCGACGATGGTGCGCACGGTCTTGACGTCGCGGCCGTCGATGCGCTTGCCGGTGTCGAGGATGTTCCAGCGCACGATCTTGGCTTCGAGTTCCTTGAACACGCCGGCGATGCGCAGCTTGTCGTATTTCGGCTCCTGCCCTTCCGGGAAGAAATGCGCCATCGCCTTCTTCTTCACGGCGTCGACCGCGGCGTAGCGCTGCTGCTTGATCGGAATCGCGTAGGCCGAGCGCAGCTCCTGCTCGACCAGGCCGAGCATTTCCTTCTCGATCGCGGCATTGTCGATCACCGCGATGTCACGCGGCTCCTTGGCCGCCTTCTCGGCGAGCTCGATGATCGCCTTGATCACCGGCTGGAAGTGGCGATGACCGAACATCACCGCGCCCAGCATCACTTCTTCCGGCAGTTCCTTGGCTTCGGACTCCACCATCAGCACCGCGTCGGCGGTGCCGGCGACGACCAGGTCGAGGGTGCTCTCGGGCATCTCGTCGAGCTGCGGGTTGAGCACGAATTCGTTGTTGATGAAGGCGACGCGGCCGGCGCCGATCGGTCCCATGAACGGCACGCCCGACAGCGTCAGCGCCGCGGACGCCGCCACCATGGCGACGATGTCCGGATCGTTCTCGAGGTCGTGCGACAGCGTGGTGACGATGACCTGGGTGTCGCAGCGATAGCCGTCGGCGAACAGCGGACGGATCGGACGGTCGATCAGGCGCGAGATCAGCGTCTCGCGTTCGGTCGGCCGGCCTTCGCGCTTGAAATAGCCGCCCGGGATGCGGCCGGCGGCATAGGTCTTTTCCTGGTAGTTGCAGGTCAGCGGCAGGAAGTCGATGCCTTCCTTCGGCGTCTTGTTGGAGACCACGGTGGCGAGCACGATGGTCTCGCCGTAGGTCGCGACCACCGCGCCGTCGGCCTGGCGCGCGATCTTTCCGGTTTCAAGCTTGAGCGGCCGTCCACCCCAATCGATTTCGACAGAATGCGTATTGAACATCGTTGATGTCTTTCTTCGGTTCAGCGCCGAACGGGGCGCCAGAACCACAAAAACCATGCGCAAGACGGCGAGACGCTGCGCGCATGTGCGATGCGCGTGCAGCGTCCGGCGATCCTGCCATAGCTTTCGTGAGTCTGGCCATCATGTGAAGAATGACGTCCGTCCTGCGTTCTCTACGGGCCCCTTGCCCGTCGCCGTCGGCCACCGTATTGCGGCCTAACGGATCATCTAGGCAGTGAACGCACCACAAGTGGTCTGCCTGACAAAACGCGCGCAGGTCATGCGCGCGTTGCAGCTTCTTGCAAATTCAGCGGCGGATATTGTGCTTCTCGAGGAGCGCCTTGTAGCGCGCCTCGTCCGTCTTCTTCACGTAGTCGAGAAGCGAACGGCGGGTGGACACCAGCTTGAGCAGACCCCGGCGCGAATGGTTGTCCTTGACGTGGGTCTTGAAGTGCTCGGTCAGGTTGCTGATGCGCTCCGAAAGGATCGCGACCTGGACTTCCGGCGAACCGGTATCGCCGGCCTTGGTTGCATTCGTCTTGATGACTTCCGCTTTGCGTTGCGCGGTAATCGACATCGTCAAACACCTTGGTTGCGGCCGGTGCTGGCTGTCAGCCCGGTCAGGTTGAACACGCGCTTGGGGATGAGTTCGCCATTGCCAATTTCGGCGAGGGCCAGCAAGCGGCCTCCGACGGTGACATAGACTGTGCCGCTCGAATTGGGCGCATCCCGTCCGCGCAATAAAACGGCCTGGCCCCTATGGAGCCTTGCCGCATCCGCCCGTGTGACGGCCAGTGCCGGGATGTCGTCCAGCGCGGTCTCAACGGGCAAAAGCGCGTCGGCGAGGCTTGCCTCGCCGGACGCGGCTCTATCGCATAAAGCCTCCAGATGTGCCAGCGGAATCATGTCGTTCTCGCCGAACGGCCCGACCAGGGTCCGGCGCAGCGCGCTGATATGGCCATAACAGCCGAGCAGCCGGCCGAGATCGCGGGCCAGCGCCCGCACATAGGTTCCCTTGCCGCATTCGGCCTCGAACACGAAATGTTCGCTATCCTGCTGTTCTGCCAGCGATAATTCGTGAATTTCGACGGCGCGCGGCTTCAGGTCGACGATCTCGCCGTCGCGGGCGAGGTCGTAGGCGCGCTCGCCCTGGATCTTGATCGCGGAATACTGCGGCGGCACCTGGTCGATGACCCCGAGAAAGCGGGGCATCAGCGCCGTCACCGCCTCGGCGCTGGGCCGCAGCGCCGAGCTGGCGATGACCCGGCCCTCAACGTCGTCGGTGTCGCGCTCCTCGCCCCAGCACACCGTGAAGCGGTAGCGCTTGCGGCCGTCCATCACGAACGGCACGGTCTTGGTGGCCTCGCCGAGCGCGATCGGCAACCCGCCCGAGGCCAGCGGATCCAGCGTGCCGGCGTGGCCGGCGCGCTTGGCCTGGAACAACCGCTTCACCACCGCGACCGCCTGGGTCGAGGTCATGCCGATCGGCTTGTCGAGCACCACCCAGCCATGGACGTCGCGCCTGTCGCGCTTCGGCCGCCGGCCGCGATCGTGAAAGCCCTGCGGCTCGCGCGGCGCGGCGGCGCCGGCGGGCGCCGCGGCGAACGGCTGCGCGACGGGCTGCGGCGAATTGTCCGCGGGCACGATTTCGGCGGCGTGGATGGGGATTGTGGTCATTCGTCTTGATCCGATTCGTTCTGTTCGTGCGCGAGATCTTTTTGAACCGCGGGTGTTCTCAGTAACTTCTCTATTCGTTCCGCTTCGTCGAATCGTTCGTCGACGCGGAAGCGAATATCAGGCGCAAATTTTAGGTTAATGCGCCGCGCGACTTCACCGCGGAGAAACTTCTTGTTGCGCTCGAGGCCTTCGACGACCTCGTCGGTGCCGCGGCCGCCGAGCGGCATCACGTAGACGGTGGCGAGCTTGAGATCCGGCGACATCCGGACCTCGGGCACGGTGATGATGTGTCCCTCCAGCGCGGGATCGTGGACGTTGCCCTGCGACAGGATCTCGGACACGGCGTGCCGCACCAGTTCGCCGACCCGCAACTGCCGCTGCGAGTTCTCGGGACCGGCGGCCTTGCCGGAGCCACGCTGTTGATGACGGGACATGTTGGTCGAAGCTCTTTGACGTTGGGTTGGACGTTGCGTTTTCGGGAGCCGCGGCAGGCCGCGAATCCCGGAGAAAGAAAAGACAGGGCCCGATTCGCAAGGCCTCGGCGGCGTTGCGATCGGACCATGCGCGGTGAGAACAAGGGGCGCGACCGCGGCGCAAGCGTGGCGGTCGTGCTCGGTGTTACGGTCTCAGCCCGGAAAGCCTTGGCCCGTGAAAGCCCTGGCGTGGTCCGGGATGATCTAGCGGGAAGAGAGCAAAGCGCGCTGCAAGAATTGGACTTACAGCGAGCGCTGGATCGTCTCCACGCGATAGCATTCGATGACGTCGCCGGGCCGCATGTCCTGGTAGTTCTCGAACGACATGCCGCATTCCTGGCCGGCGCTGACTTCCTTGGCGTCGTCCTTGAAGCGCTTGAGCTGGCCGAGCTTGCCTTCGTGGATCACGACGTTGTCGCGGATCAGGCGGACATTGGCGCCGCGTTCCACGGTGCCGTCGGTGACGCGACAGCCGGCGATCTTGCCGACCTTGGAGATGTTGAAGACCTCCAGCACCTGAGCGTTGCCGAGCATGGTCTCGCGCAGCGTCGGCGCCAGCAGCCCGGACATCGCCTTCTTCACGTCGTCCACGAGGTCGTAGATGATGTTGTAGTAGCGGATCTCGATGCCGTTGCGCTTGGCGAGGTTGGCCGCCTCCTTGTGCGCGCGCACGTTGAAGCCGATGATCGCGGCGTTGAAGCCTTCCGCCAGCGTGACGTCGGATTCGCTGATGCCGCCGACGCCGGCATGCAGGATGCGCGCGGCGACTTCCTCGGTGCCGAGCTTTTCCAGCGAGCCGAGAATCGCCTCCAGCGAGCCCTGCACGTCGGCCTTGATGACCAGCGGGAAATCCTTGCGGCCCGTGGTCTTGAGCTGCGACATCATCTGTTCGAGCGAGCCGCGCATCCCGGCGAGGCTGGCGGCCGACTTTTCGCGCTTCTGGTGGGCGCGATAGTTGGTGACTTCGCGCGCCCGCGCCTCGCTGTCGACCACCGCGAGCCGATCGCCGGCTTCGGGCGGACCGTTGAAGCCCAGCACCTCGACCGGGACCGAGGGACCCGCCTCGTCGAGCGTGGCGCCCTGGTCCGAGATCAGCGCGCGCACGCGCCCCATCTCGGCGCCGGCCACGATGATGTCGCCGACGCGCAGCGTGCCGCGCTGCACCAGCACGGTGGCCACCGGGCCGCGGCCGCGGTCGAGCTTGGCCTCGATCACGGTGCCTTCGGCCGGGCGATCGGGGTTGGTCTTGAGATCGAGCAGGTCGGCCTGCAGCGAGATCATCTCGAGCAGCTTGTCGAGATTGGTGCGGTTCTTGGCCGACACCTCGACGTCGACGACATCGCCGCCGAACGATTCGACCTGGACCTCGTGTTGCAGCAATTCGGTGCGCACGCGCTCCGGCTTGGCGTCCGGCTTGTCGATCTTGTTGATGGCGATGATCATCGGCACCTTGGCCGCCTTGGCGTGATTGATCGCCTCGATGGTCTGCGGCATGACGCCGTCGTCGGCGGCGACCACCAGCACCACGATGTCGGTGACCTTGGCGCCGCGGGCGCGCATCGCGGTGAACGCGGCGTGGCCCGGCGTGTCGATGAAGGTGATCTTCTTGCCGCTTTCCGGCGAGGTGACCTGGTAGGCGCCGATATGCTGGGTGATGCCGCCGGCTTCGCCGCTGACCACATTGGCGTGGCGCAGCGCGTCGAGCAGCGAGGTCTTGCCGTGGTCGACGTGACCCATCACGGTGACGACCGGCGGGCGCGAGACCTGGTCGGCGGCGTGATCGTCGGCGACGTCGAACAGGCCTTCCTCGACGTCGGAGGCGGCGACGCGCTTGACGGTGTGGCCCATCTCCTCGGCCACCAGCTGCGCGGTGTCGGCGTCGATCACGTCGGTGATCTTCACCATCTGGCCCTGCTTCATCATCAACCGGATGACGTCGACCGCGCGCTCGGCCATGCGGTTGGCGAGCTCCTGGATCGTGATCGCCTCCGGGATGATGACTTCGCGGATCAGCTTTTCCTTCGGCTCGTTCGAGGCATGGCCCTTGAGGCGCTGGGTGCGGCGGCGGAACGACGCCACCGAACGCTCGCGCACGTCGTCGGCGGTGAGCGCGGTGACCACGGTGAGGCGGCCGCGCTGCTTCTGCGGCGCGGGCTTGGCGGTGGGCTTGGGCGCCATGACGGGGCGCGCAGCGCCGCCGGGGCCTCGCCGCACCTGGCGCGGACCGTCATCCTCGTCGGGCTCCGCCGGAACGCCGGCCGGACGGGCCACGGTGGCGACCGGACGCGCGGCGACGGGCGCGCGGGCCGTGGCCGGCGCGCCGGCGGCTGCCGGCCGGGCTTCCTCTTCGCCGAAACGCTTCTTGGCCTCGAGTTCGGCCTTGCGCTTGGCCTCTTCCTCGACGCGGCGGCGGTTGGCTTCCTCGCGCAGCCGGGCCTCGGCGGCTTCGCGCTCGGCCTGTTCCTTGAATTCCTTGGTATTGCGGCGCGCGGCCTCTTCCTCGGCGATGCGGCGTTCTTCCACCTCGCGGACCTTGGCGTCGGCGAGCGCGTTGGCGCGCGCGCTGCGCTCGTCTTCCGTCAGCGTCCGCAGCACCACGCCCGATCCGCCGGCGCGCGGCGCCGGCGCGGGAGCCCGCGCGGGCGCGGCCGCGGGTCGTGCGACCGCGGCGGGGGGGCTGACCGTTACTTCCGGCGGCCGCGGCGCCTCGGCGGCGGGCGGCAGCGGCGCCTCGCCCGGCAGGCGACGCTTGGTCCGCTTCTCCACCACCACCGATTTGGTGCGGCCGTGGCTGAAACTCTGGCGCACGACGCCGGTCTCTGTTCGCGGCTTCAGCGACAGAGTTTTCGAACCGACGCTCAGCGTCTTATCGCCAGGATTTTTGGTTTCGGCCATTCAGTCAGTCCCAATCTCGTTAGGCGCCCGCGGCGCCAGGTCATTCCATCCATCAAGTCCAAATCGCCGCCAAGAGGGTGTCGGCAACGCCTTCGATCCCGGCTGCCCGGGTCAGACGTCTCGTTGTCGTGAAGTCCCGCTCGACGCCTCGTCGCCCCGAGAATCGCTCTCCCGGGGCTCCTTGGCCGGCGCGCCGGCGGCCTCGATCCTGGTCTCGGGCCCGGATGCTCCGGACACCTCGACGGTCGAAACTACCGCCTCGCGGCGATCCGACCGGTCGCGAAACCGGATCAATCCCCGGCAGCGAGCGACGACGGTGTCGGCCGCCGCGCCCGCGCGCAGGGCAGCATGTATCACATTTGTCCGTCCGAGTGCCAAATCCAATTGTGCCGACGGCAGCAGGGTAAAAACCGGGAATTCGCCGCCGGCCCCGGTATTCTGCCGCGAAATCGCGTCGAGTTTACGAATGCCGTCGACGCCGCCGTCGGCGGCGTGCAGCAGGGCGGTGGCCTCGCCGCCGCGCAGCGCCGCTTCCACCTTGGCAAACCCCGTGACCACCTGGCGGGCCTTGCCCGCCACCGCCAGCGCATCGACGATGGCGCGCTCGAGCATCGCCTCGGTCGCGGCGACCAGATCCGGCGCCACCCGGACGTCGCGCTTGAATCCGCGGCCGAACACGCCCTTGCGGACCGCTTCCGCCACGGTTTCCCGTGCCGCCGAGATCCACAGGCCGCGTCCCGGAAGCTTGCGCTTCAGGTCGGCGAGCACCTCGCCGTCGGGACCGACCACGAACCGCAGCAGATCCTGCACCGGCCGGACCTGGCGCGTGACCGCGCACATCCGCGCGGACCCGGACTTGGCAGTCCGGGGCCCGTCGTCAAGGTCGAGGCAGTCGGTGGCGGCCAGCATGCGGTGACATCGTCCTTACGCCGGATGCTGTTCGGGGGCTTCCGGCGCCGGCGCCGGCTCGGGCTTGGCGAGGTCGGCTTCGGTGATCCAGCCGGCCGCGACCCGGGCCTTCATGATCAGGTTCTCGGCCTCATCCCGCGACAGCTCCGAGGCCTCGACGAAGCCGGGATGCTTGATGGTCTCGCCGTCCTTGCGCTCGGTCCAGCCGGCCAGATCGTCGGTGGCGCAGTCGGCCAGGTCCTCGATCGTCTTGACGCCGTTTTCGCCGAGCTTGACCAGCACCTTGAGGGTGATGCCCGGGATCGTCTTCAGGGCGTCGTCGACGCCAAGTTCCTTCAGCTTCGCGCTCAATTCCGCCTCCTGCTGCGCCAGATATTCCTGCGCCCGGCTCTGCAGCTCCTGGGCGGTTTCCTCGTCGAATCCCTCGATATTGGCGAGCTCCTTCAGATCGACCAGCGACAGCTCCTCGACCGAGGAAAAGCCCTCGGACGCCAGCAACTGGCCGACCACCTCGTCGACGTTGAGCGCTTCCATGAACACGCGGGTCGAATTCTCGAAATCGGCCTGGCGGCGCTCCGACTCCTCCTGCTCGGTGAGGATGTCGATGTCCCAGCCGGTCAGCTGCGAGGCCAGGCGAACGTTCTGGCCGCGACGGCCGATCGCCAGTGACAGCTGGGTATCGGGGACCACCACTTCAATACGCTCGCGGTCCTCGTCGATCACCACCTTGGCGACTTCCGCCGGCGCCAGCGCGTTGACCACGAAGGTCGCGATATCCGGCGACCACGGAATGATGTCGATCTTCTCGCCCTGCAGCTCGTTGACCACCGCCTGCACGCGCGAGCCGCGCATGCCGACGCAGGCGCCCACCGGATCGACCGACGAATCGCGCGACGTCACCCCGATCTTGGCGCGGGATCCGGGATCACGGGCCACCGCCTTGATCTCGACGATGCCGTCATAGATCTCGGGCACCTCCTGGGCGAACAGCTTGGCCATGAATTGCGGGTGGGTGCGGGAGAGGAAAATCTGCGGCCCGCGGGTTTCGCGGCGGACGTCGAACAGATAGGCCCGGACGCGGTCGCCGTTGCGGAACACCTCGCGGGGCAGCATCTCGTCGCGGCGCACGATCGCCTCGCCGCGCCCCAGATCGACGATCACGCTGCCGTATTCGACGCGCTTGACGGTGCCGTTGACGATGTCGCCGATGCGATCCTTGAATTCCTGGTACTGCCGGTCGCGCTCGGCCTCGCGCACCTTCTGCACGATCACCTGCTTGGCGGACTGGGCGGCGATGCGGCCGTATTCCAGCGGCGGCAGGGTGTCGGCGATGGTGTCGCCGATCTGCGCCCCGGGATTGGCGCGGCGCGCGTCCTCCAGCGAAATCTGGTTGGCGGAATTCTCGACCTGCTCGACCACCAGCATATGGCGCGACAGCCGCAGCTCGCCCTTCTTGCCGTCGATTTCGGCATGGACGTCGGTTTCGCTGCCGTAGCGGGCCCGCGCCGCCTTGGCGATGGCATCCTCCATCGCCGCGATCACGATGGTGCGGTCGATCGATTTCTCGCGGGCGACAGCGTCCGCGATCTGCAGAAGTTCGAGTTTGTTGGCGCTGACAGCGGCCATCGTCAATCTCCTTGGTGGTGCCCGTTGCGCGCGTCGCGCGCCGCGAGGCGGTGCTGCTTGGTGTTCTTGGGTTGCTCGGATTTGCCGGGTTTCGACGCGGCTCGCGCCGGTTTTGAACCGGGCCGCGCGGCGGGGGCGGCCTTCGACTTGCGCAGATCGCGTTCCGCATGCGGCGGCGGCGGCGGCTCCAGGCCGAGATCCCGGCGCAACGCGCGCTCGGCGGCCTTGCCCCGGCGCATCGATTCCGCGACCAGTTCGTCGGTCAGAACCAGGCGCGCCTCGCTGATGTCCTCCATCCGCAGCAGCACCTCGGCCGCCTCGCCCTCGCGCGGATCGTCGCGCCGCAGGTGGACGCCCTCGCCCTCGACACCGCCGAGCAGGCCGCGAAACCGCTTGCGGCCGTCATGGGCCACCGCCATTTCGATCTTGATCAGGTGGCCGGCATAGCGCTCGAAATCGGTGCGCCGCACCAGCGGACGGTCGATCCCCGGCGAGGAAATCTCCAGCCGATAGGCCCGCTCGATCGGGTCGGCGACGTCCAGCACCGGCGACAGCGCGCGCGACACCGCCTCGCAATCCTCGATCAGCATGCTGCCGTCGGGCCGCTCGGCCATGACCTGGACCGTGCAGCCGGCCTCGCCGGACACCTTGATCCGCACCAGGCGATAGCCGAGGCCGTGCAGGACGGGATCGGCCACGGCAGCGATCCGCGCGCCGACGCCGGACTCGACCACAAGGCGTGGTTCGTCCAGTGCTCCGGTACCGTCAAACGGGGTGGATGGATCACTCATGTCCAGCATCCGGGTCGAGATCGCATCGCGGTCCGACACAGGCCCTTGAGGGGCCGTTTCGCATCGATTTTTGCAGTTTTCAGCCACTTTTCATCACCAAGGCCCCATGATCGCTCCGGCGCCGGGCCGATGGCCTGGGCAGGTAGACCCGGGCAGGGAGGCCCGGGTAATAAAAAAGAGCGGGTCCCCGGAGGAGCCCACTCTCAATACGCGATCGTATGAGACCTTTATCTGCCGGCAATATAGCCATTTCGAACCGGAGGGGCAAGGGCGAAGCCGCCCCGGAGCGAACGCGCGCGCCGCGGCGCGGGCCTGCGCTGCGCCGTCAGGAACGGCTAACCATCGCCGCCGGCGGGGGAACCGGCCACGGCGGCGAGCCGGCGAGCTAACCCTTCCTTCATCTCGGCGGCCTAGCGTGGTGGGACCCGAATGACAGCCCGCGGGCCCGACGCCCCGTGGCGGGTCAAACGATATCAGGGACCTGCGATGGCCTTAGCGATACCCGCACTTCCGGAACTGAACGACATCGTGCAGGGCGGCGACCCGCGCCGCCAGGTCGATGTGGTACGCAAGATCTCCGATCTGTTCGCCCAGGGCGCGGCCCAGTTTCAGCCCCGGCACGTCGAACTGTTCGACGGCATTCTGATCGGGCTGGTGCCGCTGGTCGAGATCGACGTCCGCGCCTACATCGCCGAACAGCTTGCGCCGATTCCCAACGCGCCGCCGGCGCTGGTCGGCCTGCTGGTCCACGAGGATGAAATCGCCATCGCGGGACCGCTGCTGCGCTCGTCGCCGCTGATCGATGAACCCACCCTGATCGAAATCGCCGCGGCCAAGGGCCAGGGCCATCTGTTCGCAATCACCGAGCGGGCGACACTGTCGCCGCTGGTCACCGACGTCATCGTCGGTCGCGGCGACCGCGACGTGGTTCGCAGCGTGGCGAGCAACGCCGGCGCCGCGTTCTCGCCGAACGGATTTACCGGGCTGATCAACCGCGCCGGCGCCGATGGCGCGCTGGCGCTCGCGGTCGGCCGCCGTCACGACATCACTCAGCAGCAGCTCAAGGAGCTGCTCGAATACTCGGCGGATATCGTTCGCCGCCGCCTGTTCGACATGGCCTCGCCGGCGCGCAAGGTCGCGATCAACCAGGCGATGATCGGAATCGGGTCGACACCCAACTCGCGCACGTCGCCGAGCGATTTCGCCCGCGCGCTGCGCGAGATCCTGACGCTGAGCTACGCCGAGGCGCTGAACGAAGCCGCGCTGGTCGCCTTCGCCAAGGAACACAAATACGAAGAGTCGGTCGCCGCCCTGTCGGTGATGACGGGTGTCAGCCTGACGATCATCGATCACCTGATCAGGGGCGATCGGCATGATCCGCTGCTGATCATGGGCAAATCGCTCGACCTGCAATGGACGACCGTGCGCGCGCTGATCCTGATGCGCGTCGGCCCTGGCCGGCAGAGCCCGTCGATTCCGGAGATGGAAGAGGCGAAAATGAATTTCGAGCGGCTGGCGCCGGCGACCGCGCAGCGGGTCATGAAGTTCTGGCAGAAGCGCCCCGCGGAAGCCGCCGAAGCCTGACGGCGGCGGCCCGCGGGCAAGCCCCCCCGACGGCGCGCCGCGTCAGGCGCTCCAAAAGATCCTGTTCAATCGGATCGCTGATCGGTGCGCGCAAACACCAGATAGGCCGCTATGCGGCCCTCGCGCGCGGCCTTCCGCCCGTAGCGCGTCATGGTGTAGCCGGGCCACGGCTTGCGCCAGTCGTCGGCGCGCTCCGCGGTCCAGCCGAACGCCGGCGAGCCGGCGAAATGCGCCAGCGTCCAGGCGCAATAATGATCGATATCGCTGACGAAGCGAAATTCGCCGCCCGGCACCACGACGCGCGCCAGCGCCGCAATGGTGGCGTGTTGGACGAAGCGCCGTTTCCAGTGCCGCCGCTTCGGCCAGGGGTCCGGATGGATCAGATCGACGCGCCGCAGCGACGCCGCCGGCGCCCATGCCAGCAGTTCGGCCGCATCGCCCGCCAGCAGGCGGATGTTGTTCACCCGGTGCGCCTCGATCTGCGCCAGCACCTTCGCCATGCCGTTGACGTAGGGCTCGACGCCGATGAAGCCGGTCTGCGGAAACGCCAGCGCCTCGGCCACCAGATGCTCGCCGCCGCCAAAGCCGATTTCCAGCCGAACCTCGCGCACCGGCACGTCGAACAGGCCGGCGAGATCGGAGGGCGGCGGCACCGCGAGATCGAGCGCGAGCCGCGGCAGCAGCTCCGCCATCAGATGCGCCTGATGGCTGCGCAGCTGATGGCCCTTGCGGCGGCCGAAGAAGGCGCCTTGCCCCCGGTCGGCACCGGAACGGGCGGCTGCGTCGTCGCTGGTTGGCATGGTGTCGCTGGTCGGCAAGATGAGGTGGTGTCCGTGCGCGGACGCGCGTTGCGCTTCTAGCATTCGCATCCCGCTGCAGCCAGCCGCATCGCGCGCCGGCGATGCCGGAGCAGAACGTCACGGTCTGCCACCTGGCACGACGGAATACGATCGCGCGTGAACCGGATTCAGCGGCTGTCCGGCTGCTCGCGCGCCGCGATCTGTTCGACCATGTCGACGATGCTGCGGCGAAGCTTGGCGTCGCTGATTCGCGTGAAGGCCCGCGTCAGCGCCAGACCCTCGGAGGTCGCCAGAAAATCGGAAACATAGGAAGGCGACGGCGCCACCATCACGCCATCGACCGACGTGGTCGCGGTGGGGCCGCCCTCGAACAGGAACGACACCGGAACCTGCAGAATGTCGGAGATCTGCTGCAGCCGGCTGGCGCCGATGCGGTTGGTGCCTTTCTCGTATTTCTGGATCTGCTGGAACGTGAGGTCGAGCGCCTCGCCGAGCTTTTCCTGACTCATGCCGAGCATGATGCGCCGCATGCGAACGCGACTACCCACATACTTGTCGACAGGGTTTGGCGCTTTGGCCGACATCAGCACACTCCTCGCGCCTACGTGGCGGATCAAAAGTTCCATGGATGAAATACGCCGTTTGTCGCAATAACGTCAAATCTTAACTGAACGGTTGATTAAGGGAGTTCTTCAAGTGGGCGAGAACTTTGCGCGACACTACTCAGATCGTGACACAAGCGCGCGGCGTCAGACGGCCGAGGGTATTTTGGTACGCCGGCGCGCGACGAAAATCGCCGCCAACGCCACCATCACCGCCGCGGGCCAGTCGCCGAGGCGCGAATACAATGTCGGCGGCAGCGGCGACGGCAGGCCGGAATCGAGCACACCTTCGATTCCGAGCCCGAGCCGCGCAACGATATGGCCGACCGGATCGATCACCGCGGAAATGCCGGTGTTGGCGGCGCGCACGATCGGCAGTCCTTCCTCGATGGCGCGCATGCGGGTCTGCTGCAGATGTTGGTAGGGACCGGTGCTGATGCCGAACCAGCCGTCATTGGTGAGATTGACGATCCAGCCCGGGCGCTCGTCGCGTGGCACCACGTCACCGGGAAAGATCGCCTCGTAGCACACCAGCGGCAGCACGCGCGGCGCGTGCGGCAGGTCGATCGGCTGGCGCAGCGCTCCCGCAAGGTAGCCGCCGCGCAGCTTCGTCAGCTGCATGAAGCCCAGCCGCTCCATGACCGGCTGGAACGGCAGGTATTCTCCGAACGGCACCAGATGCAGCTTGTCGTAGACGCCCAGGATCGAGCCGTCGTGATCGATTGCATAGACCGAATTATAGGCGGTGATGGTGCGCCCGACGCGCGGCCCGTCGGGGGCGCGCACCGCGCCGGTGATCAACGTCGTCGACGGCGCCAGCAGGGCCGCGATCTGCGCCATCGCATCGGCTTCCCGCGTCAGAAAGAAGGGGAAGGCCGATTCCGGCCAGATCAAGACCGTGGCGTCCTTGACGCCGGTGGTCGCGGGGCCCGTCGCGCGATCCGACAGCGCGAGATATTTCCGCATCACCTCCGCCTTGGCGGAGTAGTTGAACTTCACGTCCTGGGTGAGGTTGGGCTGCATGATCCGCAGCCGGACGTTCTGCACCAGCCGCGTCGGCTCGCGCGCGAGCCGCGCGACGCCGAACAGCGCCAGCGCCGCGAGCACCGCGAGGCCGAGCAGCGAGGCAAACCACGGTCGCGCCCGCATCGACTGGTTGCCCGGCGCCGCGCGATCGATCAGCGCCGCGGGGCTGGCGAAGATGGCGACGGCGAGAAAGGTCAGCCCCCACAATCCGATCAGCGAGGCGATCTGCGCCAGCGCCAGCGGTTCGCTCAGGGCGTAGCCGAACGCGTTCCAGGGAAACCCGGTGAGGACATGACCGCGCAGCCATTCGGCTACGGTGAGGCTTGCCGCCAGCGCCAGCACCCGCGCGGCGTCGCCGGTCCAGAGCAGGCGGGCCAGCGCGAAACCCAGCGCGGTGAACAGCGCCAGTCCCGCCGGCAGCGCCGTCACCGCGAACGGCAGCAGCCAGCCGAAGATATCGGCATCGACCAGAAACGCGTATCCCACCCAGTAGAGCCCGGCGAGGAAATAGCCGAAGCCGAACCACCAGCCGGCGAGCGCCGCGGCGGGAATGCCGGCAAGCCGGCCGGCGGCGGCGCCGTCGATCAGCCAGACCGCGATCGGGAACGTGACGAACAGCACCGGCCAGGCATTGAACGGCGCCATCGCCAGCGCCGATGCGGCGCCGGCGAGAAGCGCGATGGCGGCCCGCCGCCAGCCCCAGGCCAGCACGATGGCGAGCCCGATTTTGCGAATGCCGGCGAGAGCTGTCACGGTTGTCCGGTCCCCTCGCCGGGCGCGGGCGTGGTCGGTGCGCCGTCGCCGCCACGACCGGGCGCGCCGTCCGCCGCCGCGTCGCGCCGCCGCGCCTCGCGCAACCGCAGCGCCGAGCGCTCCTTGCGGGTGCCGATGCGCAACCGCTTGACGCGGCGGGGATCGGCGTCGAGCACTTCGATCTCGAACTCGCCGGGACCGGAAATGATTTCGCCGCGCACCGGCAGGCGCCCGACATGCGCGACCAGAAAGCCGCCAAGGGTATCGACATCCTCGCCGGCTTCGCCGGTGACGAACTCGTCGCCGACCACGGACTTGACGTCCTCGAGACTGGCACGCGCGTCGGCGATGAACGAGTTGTCGGGCTGGCGCACGATCGCCGGGGGCTCGTCGCTGTCGTGCTCGTCGTCGATCTCGCCGACGATCTGCTCGACGAGGTCCTCCATCGACACCAGCCCGTCGGTGCCGCCATATTCGTCGACCACCAGCGCGAGGTGGATCCGGCTGGCCTGCATCTTGGTCAACAGATCATGGGCCGGCATCGAGGGCGGCACGTACAGCAGCTGGCGGATGATGTTGGCGTCGGCGAGCCGGGTGTTGAGATTCACCGCGCGCAGATCCAGACCCGCCGGAAACGGCTTCTTGCGCTTGGCGTTGACCTGCGGGTCGACCTTGGCATGCGCCGCGATGTAGCCGACCAGGTCGCGGATGTGGACGATGCCTTCGGGGTCGTCGAGGGTGTCGTTGTAGACCACCAGCCGCGAATGCGCGGCGTTTTCGAACACGTCCATCAATTCGCCGAGTGAGATGTCGCGCTTGACGGCAACGATGTCGGCGCGCGGCACCATGACGTCGGCGATGCGGCGCTCGCGCAGCCCGAGAATGTTGCGCAGCATGGTGCGCTCGACCGCGGAGAAGCTGGATTCGTCGGGCGCGCTAGCGTCGAGCACCACCTGCAGGTCGGCGCGCAGCGATCCCGGCTTCCACCCGAACAGGGTGCGCAGCGCCCGGATCAGCCAGGTTTCCGACGCCGGGCGCATCACTTCGCCCTGGCGCACCGGCACCGGCAGGTTGCGCGTCACCGTGGCGGGTTCGGCGCCCGCCGGGTGTGTCTCGCTGCCGGACAAGTGGGGATCGGGGTTCACGTCACGACCCCTCGTCCTGTGACGCATAGGGATCGGGGATCCCGAGCCGCGCCAGGATGTCGCGCTCGAGGCCCTCCATGGTCTCGGCGTCCGCGTCGGTCTCGTGATCGTAGCCGCACAGATGCAGGAATCCGTGCACGGCAAGGTGGCTGAGATGATGGGCGAACGGCTTGCCCTCGGCCTCGGCCTCGCGGCGCGTGGTCTCAAAGGCGATCGCGATATCGCCGAGCTGCCGCGGCGCGCCGGCATCCGCGCCCGGCGTCGGCGGCGCCGGGAACGACAGCACATTGGTCGGCTTGTCGATCGCGCGCCAGTCGCGGTTGAGGCTCTGCAGCCCGGCGTCGTCGGTCAGCATCACCGCAACCTCCGCGCCGGCGGTGCCGGCGTCGGCGGTCGCGGCCGCCGCATCGATCGCGCGCCGCACCACGGCCTCGTAGTCCGCCTCCTGCTGCCAGCAGGGCGCGCTGACGAGGATTTCGGTCACGGGAGCAAGGGAGCGCATTGCGGTCTATATAGTGCTGTCAAGACGGTGTGCAATTCGTGCGTACTTCAAGGCCTGGACCCGGCGGGCTTCTGCGGCAGACCCTCGTAGGCCGCGACGATGCGGGCCACCAGTTCGTGGCGGATGACGTCTTCCGCGGTGAACTTGACCTGGGCGATGCCGTCGACGCCGTCGAGCAGCTTCGCGGCCTCGGCCAGTCCCGACGGCTGGCCGTTGGGCAGGTCGACCTGGCTGGGATCGCCGGTGACGATCATGCGGCTGTTCTCGCCGAGACGGGTCAGAAACATCTTCATCTGCATCGACGTGGTGTTCTGCGCCTCGTCGAGGATGATCGCGGCATTGGTCAGCGTGCGGCCGCGCATGAAAGCGAGCGGCGCGATCTCGATTTCACCGCTCTGCAGCGCGCGCTCGACGATCCGCGAATCCATCAGGTCGTACAGCGCGTCGTAGATCGGGCGCAGGTAGGGATCGACCTTCTCGCGCATGTCGCCGGGCAGGAAGCCGAGCCGCTCGCCGGCCTCGACCGCCGGGCGCGGGAGGATGATCCGGTTGACCTCGTGACGGGCGAGCGCGGCGGTGGCCATCGCCACG
>JBKQQE010000287.1:0-15243 GCA_052326245.1 Xanthobacteraceae bacterium
AGGACGGCCGGGTCACGCACCCGATGTATCTGTTCGAGGTCAAGAAGCCCGAGGAGTCGAAGTACCCCTACGACTACTACAAGCTCGTCGCCACCATCCCGGCCGAGCAGGCGTTTCGGCCGATCGCCGAAGGCGGTTGCCCGATGATCAAATAGGTCGGCGCGCGGCGGAGCGAGGCCGGACACAACCCTGCCACGCGGCGACAGCGGGCTCGAGCTACTTGAGGCCGAAATAGGCCCGCCGCAGCGCGTCGTTGTCGGTCATCTCCGCGATCGTCCCGGAAAACCGGATCCGTCCGCCTTCGAGCACGAACACCCGCGTGGCGATGTCGAGGAAACCGATGTTCTGCTCCGCGATCAGGAGCGAGAGCCCGCGGCGCCGCAGGTCGCTGAGGACGCGGATCACTTCCTTGACGAACAGCGGCGACAGCCCTGCCGAGGGCTCGTCCATCACCAGCAGCTGCGGCTCCGCCGCCAGTGCTTTCGCAATGCCGAGCATCTTGCGTTGCCCGCCGGACAGGCTCGATGCGGGCGCCCGCCTTTTCTCGCGCAGGATCGGGAACAGGGCATAGAGCTCGTCCATGCGGGCGTCGGGATTGGGGTGGCCCAGCGCCTGGGCGCCGACCCGGATGTTTTCCTCGATCGACAGGTCCGGAAACACCGCAAGCTCGGACATATAGGTCATGCCGAGCCGCATGCGCTGGCTCGAGGTCAGGCGGGTGACGTCCCGCCCGGCAAGGCCGATGGCGCCACTGCGTATGTCGATGAGGCCGACCAGCGATTTCAGGAAGGTGGTCTTGCCGGCGCCGTTGGCGCCCAGCAGCAGCACGGTTTCGCCGGCGCGGACATCGAGGTCGACGCCCCACAGTACCTGCATGCTGCCATAGCCGGCATCGACGCCGGTCGCGCTCAGCAGCGCGGACGCTTCAGGCGGCATGATCGGCTCCCAGAAACACCTCGATCACCTGCGGCACCTGGACGGCGACGGCGAGCGTCCCCTCGAAGATCTCCTTGCCGGCATTCATGACGATGACGCGATCGGTCACGTGCTCGATGAAGCCCATCAGGTGCTCGACCACGATGATGGCGATGCCAGCCTTCGCCAACTCCTTGATCTTCGCCGAGATCCAGTCCAGCTCGGTCGGATTGAGCCCGGCCGCCAGCTCGTCGAGCAGCAGCAGCCGCGGCCGGGTCGCCAGCGCGCGGGCGAGATCGAGCATCTTCTGCTGCACGCTGTTGAGATCGGCCGCCGGCCGGTCGGCGTAATCCGCCAGGCGATATTCGCACAGCAGATCGTCGATCGCCGGCGCGCCGCGGTGAGCCCCGCCATAAGTCGCCGCGACCTCGACATTCTGGCGCACGGTGAGCGACAGGAACGGCTTGGGGACCTGGAAGGTCCGGTTGATGCCCAGGCGCACCAGCCGGTGCGAGGCCATGCCGCCGATCGGGGCGCCGTCGAACACCACATTGCCGCCGTCGGGCGCGTACAGCCCCGAGATGACGTTGATCGCGGTGGTCTTGCCGGATCCATTGGGGCCGACGAGACCGAGAATCTCGCCGGCGGCGACGTCAAAGCTCAGGCCCCCCAGCGCATAGAAGCCGCCGAAGCGCTTCACCAGGCCGGTGACGTCCAGAATGCTGCCGCGTTCAAGGGACATGCCAGCCTCGCCGGGTTGCCAGCGAAACCAGGCCGGCGGGCAGGAACAGCACTAGGCCCATGATCAGGAGCCCGTAGATCAGCTGAAAATACTGCGGCGTCGTAAACCCGATCAGGTTGTAGACGCCGTAGAGAATGAGCACGCCGACGATCGGCCCGATAATCGTCGCCACCCCGCCGAACAGCGCGAACACGATCGCGAAAATGCTGAACTCGGAGCTGAAGACGTTGTCGGGGTAGAACACCGAGACGTACCAGGCGAACGCGCCGCCGGCGAGACCGGCGACCAATGCCGAGGCCAGCCAGGCGATGACGCGCATCCGCACCACCGGCACGCCGGCCATCGCGGCGCTGACCGGGTCTTCGCGAACCGCCTGCAGCGCCAGCCCGAAGCTGGAGCTCTTCAGAAACACCACGATGCCCAGCGCGAAGGCGAGGATCGCCAGCGCCGTCGCATATGCCATCGCCGGATCGAAGGCTCCGGTCAGCGACACGCCGTAGGGCCCGCGCGTGATGGACTCGAGCGCGGGATTGGCCACGAAGTGCAGCACCGCGAGCGCGGCGGCGAGATTGGCGATCGAGAAATAGGCGCCGGTCAGGCGCAGCAGCGGCGTCAGCAGCAGCCCGAGCGCGACGGCCACCACGCCGGCGGCCGCGACCGCGACCAGCGCCGGCGCGCTGAAATGCATGACCATGACGGCGAAGCCGTAGGCGCCGGCGCCGAAGAATCCCACATAGCCGAACGGCAGATAGCCGGTGAAGCCGTAGATGATATTGACCCCCTGCGCCAGCGCCAGGAAGATCACGAAATTGAACAGCAGGAGATGATTGTCGTAGATCGCCGGCAGCACCGCGAAGGCCGCGACCAGCGGGACGACGATCAGCAGAAAATGGCGGACGAAATCACGCAACGCGCACCCGCCTTCCCAGCAGCCCGCTCGGCCGCAGCAGCAGAATCGCGATCAGAAGCACATAGGGCAGCAGGTCGGCCCATGAACTGAGGTAGGTCTGCACGAACATGTAGGACACGCCGTAGATAATGCCGCCGAGCGCCGTTCCGAGCGGGTTTCCCAGCGATCCCAGCACCACCACGACGAACGAGGTCACCGTGGCGTCGACGCCGAACGCCGGCGTGAACGAGCCGAACATGAAGGGAGCGAACACGCCGGAGATCGCGGCGAGCCCCAATCCGATGCCGAACGCCGCCGCGGATACCCGATCGACGTCGATGCCGGTGGCCAGAGCCTCGTCGCGGCGCGACAACACCGCCCGCGTCAGCGTCCCCAACCGGCTGCGGTAGAGATAGAGATAGACCAGCGCGATCGCGATCAGGCTGGTGATGGCCGCGGCGAGCCACGACGCGGGAAACGACTGTCCCAGGATCTCGAACGGACCGGTACTGGCCTTGCCGCCGAACAGCTGGGCCCGCAGCGACGCCACGCTGCGGCCCAGTTCGCGGCTCTGGATCGAGCGCTCGCTGGTGCCGAATACGATGGTCATGACGGCTTCGATCACCTGCGACAGGCCGAAGAACAGGATGATCGACAGCATCTCGGGATCCTTGGCGCGCTGCAGCCTGGGCACCAGCAGCCAGTACAGCGCCAGTCCCGCAATCACGAACACCACGAAGGCCAGCGGCACCGCGAACAACGGATCAAGATGCGCCAGCGTGACGACGCCGAAGGCGATGAACGCGCCGAGCATCAGAAAGTCGCCATGCGCCAGGTTGACGATGCGCATGACCCCGAACACCAGATTGAGGCCGATCCCCACCAGGCTGAAATACAGCCCGAACAGGATGCCCGCGATCAGCGGATACAGCATCGTCGAACGTCCCCCGTCGTCGCCCGCCCCGGGTTCGTCATGGACGCGGGTAGACCGGCTTGCCGTTCGCGACCTCGTGCGGATAGACCGTCACGAATTTCAAATGGTCGTGTTCGTCGATTTCGAGCTGGCCGAGCGGCGTCAGCTCGCCGATCTGGCCGCCGGTTTCATCGAGAGCGAAGGTGCCGTCGAGGGTCTTCAGCTTGCCGGACAGGCTGAACACCGCCCTGCGCAGCTCGAGCTGATCGAGGCTGGCCGCTTCCGACAGCGTCTTTTCGATCACCAGCGCGGTGGTGTAGCCGGCGACCGAATTGAAGCCGAACTCGACCTTGCCGTCGGAATACTTCTTGTCCCAGAGCGCGCGGAAGTCCGACAGCTTCATGCCGAAATTGGGCTCATAGGCCAGTTCGGACGGCGGAACATAGGTGAAGACGTGCTCGAGCCCCTTGTTGCCGACATTCTTCTCCAGCAGCTCGGTTTCGAGACCGGGATAGATGCAGAACAGCATCTTGAAATCGACGCCGACGTCCTGAACGTTGCGCAGGAAGGCGATGTCGTTGGGCGCATAGCCGAGATGGATCACGGCGTCGGGCTGCGTGGCGCGGATATTGTTGATGATAACGGTGTAGTTCGTAGTCTCGGTCGGCACGCCCTGATCGTAGACGATCTCGATCGGGGCGCCGGATTGCTTGAGGAAGTTGCGGACCGCCGTCGCCTGCGTGCCGGTGAACTCGTTGGTCGAATAGAGCAGAGCGACCTTCTTGATGCCGAGCGCCGGACCGTCGTGGATGAGAAAGTCGGCCACCGGCTTCGGCCAGACCGTGGACACCGGGTCGGCCATCAGCGCCACATAGGGATTGTCCTTGGAGAAGAAGCTGGCGCCGGTGCCGGTCTGATCGAACAGGAACATCTTGCGGTCGCGCGCGATCGCCACGCCGGGCGCGGTCAGCACCGAGCCGGAATCCGCCACCAGAATATCGACCTTGTCCTGGGTGATGAGCTGGTTGTAGAGCGTCGACGCGGTCGCGGTGTTGCTCTGGTCGTCATAGGCCACCAGCTTGATCGGCAGCTTCTTGTCGAAGGCTTTGACGTAGACGCCGCCTTCGGCGTTCTTCTGGTCGACCCACAGCTTGAAGCCGCTGTGGACCGGCATGGAAATCGAAGCGTAGCGACCGGACGACGCGTACAGGGTACCGATCTTGATCTCGCCGGGCGCATCCGCCGCCATCGCCGTCGCCAGCAACGCCAAACTCATCGCGCTAGCCGCGCCGGCCCTCTTCAGCATCACGTTCTCCCGATTTTCTTGCTGGTGTGGCGTGTCTGACATTCGCTGCAGTATGCTCGCGAGTTCTGTAAGCGAATGTCAGACACAGGCCATACTTGAATCTTGAATTTGCCAGTGTCCCCTGGTTCTGACGTTGGTAAACGAGTTCGCCGCGAAGTGATACGAACGTCAGAACCGGGACACTGGTCTTGCCGGATCGGCGGCACTCTAACCCGCCCCGTCGTGCCGAGACAAGCCATAGGGACCGCGGGTCCCGCGACCGCAATGATCGCTTCGATCGCGGCATCGACAAACACATCAGTCGCGGTCTGGCCCGGCAAGAAAGTCGAAGTCGCAGCCCTCGTCGGCCTGCAGGATGCGCTCGCTGAACAATCTGGCGTAGCCGCGCCGCGGCGCCTGCTGCGCCGGCGCGGCAGCAAGCTCGGCCCGTCGCCGCCGCAGCTCGCCGTCGTCGACCAAGAGCTCGATGCGCCGCGCCGCCACGTCGAGCCGGATCATGTCGCCGCTTCGGACCAGCGCCAGCGGCCCGCCGACCGCCGCTTCGGGGGTGACATGCAGCACGATGGTTCCAAACGCAGTGCCGCTCATGCGCGCGTCCGACAGCCGCACCATGTCCTTGACGCCCTCGCGGCCGAGCTTCTTCGGAATCGGCAGGTATCCCGCCTCGGGCATCCCCGGGGCGCCTTTCGGACCGGCATTGCGCAGCACCAGGATATCCTCGGCGCTGACGTCGAGATCGGGATCGTCGATCCGCGTCGCCAGGTCTTCCAGGGACTCGAACACCACCGCACGGCCGGTGTGCTGCAGCAGCCGCGGGCTCGCCGCGGAGTGCTTGATCACGGCGCCGCGCGGCGCGAGGTTGCCGTGCAGGATCGCCATCGCCCCTTCCGGCTTGATCGGCCGGCTGCGCGACCGAATGACATCCTGGCCCGGAACCTGTTCGGCGTCGCGCACCACGTCACTCAACGTTCCGCCTGCGACCGTTGCGGCGTCGAGGTCGATCAGGTCGCCGAGCTCGCGCAGCAGCGCCGGAATGCCGCCGGCGTGATGGAAGTGCTCCATGTAGTGCGCGCCGGATGGCTTCAGATCGACCAGCACCGGCACCTCGCGGCCGAGCCGGTCGAACGCCTCGAGGTCGACCGAGTGCGCCGTCCTTCGCGCGATGGCGGTGAGATGAATGAGACCGTTGGTCGATCCCCCGATCGCCTGCAGCACCACCTGGGCGTTGCGCAGGGACGCCGGCGTGACAAGGTCGCTCGGCCGCGGCGTGCCCGCCACCGCCATTTCCGCGGCCCGACGCCCGCAGGCTTCCGCGCAGCGGACCCGTTCGGCGTGGGGCGCCGGGATCGTCGCGCTCAGCGGCGGCGACAGCCCCAGGACCTCGCTGATGCAGGCCATGGTGCTGGCGGTTCCCATCACCATGCAGGTTCCGACCGACGGCGCGAGCCGCCCGTTGACCGCGGCGATCTCGTCGTCGTCGATCTCGCCGGCACGGTAGGCGCTCCACAGCCGGCGGCAATCGGTGCAGGCGCCGAGCACCTCGCCCTTGTGATGCCCCACCACCATGGGACCGACCGGAAGCACGACGGTGGGCAGGTCGACGCTGACCGCCGCCATGATCTGCGCCGGCAGCGTCTTGTCGCAGCCGCCGATCACCACCACCGCGTCCATCGGCTGGGCGCGGATCATCTCCTCGGTGTCCATGGCCATCAGGTTGCGCAGGTACATCGAGGTCGGGTACGCGAAGCTCTCGTGGATCGAGATGGTCGGAAACACCATGGGCATGCCGCCGGCCAGCATGACGCCGCGCTTGACCGCCTCCAGCAGCACGGGGACATTGCCGTGGCAGGGGTTGTAGTCGCTGTAGGTGTTGGTGATGCCGATGATCGGCCGGTCGAGGGCGTCATCGGAATAGCCCATCGCCTTGATGAAAGCCTTGCGCAGGAACAGGGAGAAGCCGTCGTCGCCGTAGCTGGTCAGCCCTTTGCGCAGGCCTTTCGACATGTCCGCTCCCTTTACATGAGGCCGTCACGCCCGCACCTGGCCGTCCGCCGGGCTCGCGACGGCTGTGATTTCGGTCAACCCGCGTGGTATAGGACGATACTTTCCGGCTGTCGACGAGGACGATTTCAATGCAGCTCAACGAGTCCGCCGCAGGCGTCTATTCCATCGCGGTGACGCCGTTCCAGCCGGATGGCCGGCTCGACATGGCGTCGGTCGACCGCATGACCGACTTCTACCTCGGCTGCGGCGCCACCGGCCTGACCATCCTCGGCATCCTGGGCGAAGCGCCGAAGCTGAGCGAAGAGGAATCGCTGGCGGTGACCCGGGCCGTCGCCAAGAGGGCCGATGTTCCGGTCGTCGTCGGAGTCTCGTCGCCCGGCTTCGCGGCGATGCGCGCGCTGGCGCGCGGCGCCATGGAGCTCGGCGCCGCCGGCGTCATGATCGCCCCGCCCTCGCACCTGCGCACCGACGAACAGATCGTCACCTACTACGCGCAGGCGATCGAGGCGATCGGCGACGACATTCCCTTCGTGATCCAGGATTATCCCCTGACGCTGACCGTGATCATGACGCCGAAGGTGATTCGCCAGATCGTGCAGAACCATCCGTCCTGCGTAATGCTGAAGCACGAGGACCGGCCGGGGCTGGAGAAGATCACGGCGATGCGCGGCTTCGAGCGGGACGGATCGATGAAGCGGATCTCGATCCTGACCGGCAACGGCGCCCTGTTTCTCGATTTCGAGATGGAGCGCGGCGCCGACGGCGCCATGACCGGCTACGCCTTTCCCGAAATGCTGGTCGACGTGGTCAGGCTGGCCAAGGCCGGCGAGCGCGACAAGGCGCACGACCTGTTCGACGCCCACCTGCCGCTGGTCCGCTACGAACAGCAGCCGGGCGTGGGGCTGGCGGCGCGGAAATACGTGCTGCAGAAGCGCGGCGCCATCGCCTCCGAGACCCAGCGCAAGCCGGGGTCGAGCCTGAGCCCGACGGCGAAAGCCGAGATCGACTACCTGCTGGCGCGGCTGGCACGGCACGATCCGCGGGCGCGGATTTAGCCACAGCGCATGGGGATATTCTAACGCAGCCGCCCGCGCGCCGCGACCGGCAGCGTCCCGACGATCTCGTCGCCGCGAACCATCACCACCTCGTCGACCATGTTGACGACGACGCATACGTGGTTGGGCACGACGCGGACCACGTCGCCGACCACGGGGGGCGTGGCGCATTGCGACAGATCGAGGAAGCCATGCTCCTCGGCGAGCCGCGCAATCCGCGCGTCCGGATGGTCGACGATGAAACCGTGGCCATCGAGCCCGCCCTGATCCGCCGTCAGCATCTTCGACCCGGCGTCGAGAATACCCCGGTCGGGGCCGGCGCGGCTGACCACCGTCGCATAGACGTGCAGCGCGCAGTCGTCCCACGTCGCCACCCCGGCGGCGACCTGCATGCGGTCATTGTAGATATAGGTGCCCGGCCGATGTTCGGTGGCGCCGCGCAGCCTGCCGAGGTTCTTCAGGTTCGGCGTGCCGCCGGTCGACACCATGCCCGGCGCCAGCCCGAGCGCGCGCAGGCCGGCCGTTGCCGCGTCGAGAAACGCCTGCGCCTGCGGCCAGCCGTTTTCGGTCGGGTAGAGCAGCAGGCCCGCGAACGCCAATCCCTTCCGCCCCGCGATCGCCTGCGCCAGCGCCACCGCCTCGGCGGGGGTCTCGACGCCGGCGCGTTTGCGGCCGGTGTCGCATTCGACCACCACCGGCAGCGGGCGTCCGGCCAATTCCGCCGCGCGCGGCAGCCCGGACACCACCACCTCGTTGTCGGCCGCCACAGTGACGCTGACGCGCCTGAGCAGCGCGCCCAGCCGCTGGATCTTCTCCTCGCCCAACAGGTTGTAGCTGATCAGAATGTCGTCGAGCCCGCCATCCGCCATCACCTCGGCCTCGCCGAGCTTCTGGCAGGTGATGCCCTTGGCGCCGGCATCGCGCTGCAGGCGCGCCAGCAGCGGGCTCTTGTGGGTCTTGATGTGCGGGCGATTGAGCACGCCGGCGGCGTCGCACGCCGCCTGGACGCGGGCAATGTTGCGCTCGACGCGGGCCATGTCGACGACCACGGCGGGCGTGCCGTAGTCGCGCGCGATCCTGGCGGCGAGCGTTGTCGTCACGTAAAATCACCCGTCACGCGATGGCCTCCGGGTTGACCACGTTGGCCCGGATCGGCTCGCCATCGAACACGCTCAGAATGTTGCGCGCCGTCTGCATGCCCATGCGGTGCAGCGCTTCGCGGGTGACGCCGGCGAGATGCGGCGCGGTGATGACATTGCCGAGTTTGAACAGAGGATTATGCGCCGGCGGTGGTTCGCTCTCGAACACGTCGAGACCGGCGCCGGCGAGCCGGCCGGAAGCCAGCGCGTCATCCAGCGCCGCCTCGTCGACGATGCCGCCCCGCGCCGTGTTGATCAGGTAGGCGCCCGGCTTCATCCGGCCAAGGCGCGCGGCATCGAACAGGCCGGCGGTCTGGGCCGTCTTCGGGCAATGCAGGGTGACGAAATCGGCGCCCGCCAGCGCCGCGTCGAGATCCGGCGCGTGGCGGCAGCCCGCGGCCACGATCTCCTCTGCCGTCTTGAACGGATCGTGCACCAGCACGCGCATGTCCATCGCCAGGCAGCGGCTCGCCATCCGGGTTCCGATCCGGCCGAAGCCGACGATGAGGACTGTCCGGCCATAGAGATCATACGGGATGGCTCCCAGCCGGCGGTGCCATTCGCCCGCCTTGACCATGGCGTCGAGCTCCGCGCCGCGCTTGACCAGCGCCAGCATCATGAACAGCGCCGCTTCGGCGACCGACGGAGAATTGGCGATCCCGGTGGTCATCAGCGGAACGCTTGCGGCGGTCAGCGCCGGTACATCAATCGCGTCGTAGCCGACACCCATCCGCGCCACCACCGCGATGCCCGCGGCGGCCGCGATTTCCGGCGCGCCGAAGCGCGTGGGACCAAGCGCGACACCGTGCACCGGGGCGTGGCGCCGCAGCAGGTCCGCGAAATCGGCCGCCGAGATCGCGTTGGGGAATTGGATGGCTTCGACGTCGTCCCGCTCGACAAGAAGCGCGAAGGCATCGCGCGGCATGGTCTCCGTGATCAGGAGCTTTTTTCTGTTCGCGGCCATCGCTTCCATCATCGATCGCAAATCCGCGCGGCGGGTTTGCATGTTGGTGGACCTATCTCAGAGCCGCGGCCTCAACAAGTGCGCCCAGCGCCGGAGCAATCATGCAATTCAGTGGGACCTGCCCATGCTGCGTTGCAACCCTGGCAGCCGCGGATGCCGGGCCGCCGTCCGTCCCCGCCGCCGGAATGCGCCGGGCGGCGGTGTTTTTGGCCCTCACGGCGGCCTGTCCATCGCATGCCGCGTCGGCTAAGGTCACCGCGAAATGCCTCATACCGGCTTTGGACGAGCCGGTCCCCAAGCCCGGAAACAGTCGATTTCGATGACCGTCACTGACATCGCGACCCGCACCTACAATCACGGCTGGCGGCTCGACCCCATTCTCCGCAGCATCCTCGACACGGATTTCTACAAGCTCCTGATGCTGCAAATGATCCGGGAGCTTCATCCGGATGTCCGCGTCACCTTTTCGCTGATCAACCGCAGCAGGCACGTCCGCCTCGCCGAAGTCATCGACGAGTCCGAGCTGCGCGCCCAGCTCGACCACGCCCGGACCGTGCAGTTGTCCAAGAAGGAGCTGATCTGGCTCGCCGGCAACAGCTTCTACGGCAAGACCAAGATGTTCTCGTCCGAATTTCTGGCCTGGTTCGCCGATTTCCGGCTGCCCGACTACGACCTGCGCAAGGTCGACGGCCAGTACGAACTGCATTTCGAGGGACCGTGGACCCACACCACGATGTGGGAAATTCCGGCGCTTGCGATCGTCAACGAGTTGCGGTCGCGGCAGGCCATGAAGGGGCACGGCCGGTTCGCGCTCGACGTGCTGTACGCCCGCGCCAAAGCCAAGCTATGGACCAAGGTGGAGCGCCTGAAGCCGCTCGAGGGCCTGCTGCTGTCGGATTTCGGCACCCGCCGGCGACACGGATTCCTGTGGCAGCGCTGGTGTGTCGAGGCCGTCAAGGAAGCGCTCGGCTCCTCCTTCACCGGCACCTCGAACGTGCTGCTGGCCATGGACAACGACCTCGAGGCGATCGGCACCAACGCCCACGAGCTGCCGATGGTGGCGGCGGCGCTGGCCAACAGCGACGACGACCTGCGGCGGGCTCCCTACCGCGTGCTCAAGGAGTGGAGCAAGGGCTATGCCGGCAACCTGCTCATCGCGCTGCCCGATGCCTTCGGCAGCAGCGCGTTTCTGCGGGATGCCCCGGACTGGGTGGCGGACTGGACCGGCTTCCGCCCCGACAGCTCGCCGCCGATCGTCGCCGGCGAGCAGATCATCCGCTGGTGGAACGAAAAGGGCCGCGATCCCAGGAAAAAGATCCTGATCTTCTCGGATGCGATGGACGCCGGGACCATCGAGGAGACCCACCGGCATTTCCACGGGCGGGTGAGAACAAGTTTCGGCTGGGGGACGAACTTGACCAACGACTTCATCGGCTGCACGCCGGATGGAACCGCCGACCTCGATCCGATCTCGCTGGTCTGCAAGGTCACCTCGGTCAACGGCCGCCCGGCGGTGAAACTGTCCGACAATACCGAGAAGGCGACCGGCGATGCCGACGAGATCGCGCGCTACCTGCGGGTGTTCGGCAGTGAGGGACGAAGCACCAGTCCGGTTCGGGTCTGACGCCCGCGATGGTCAAAACCAAAACAATCGTCCGGGCCGCCGCGTGGCTGGTCTTCGTTGCCGTCGTGTTCGTGACCCTGGGATCGCCGCAGTATCGGCCAACCACCGAGCTGGCGCACGACGTCGAGCATGCGCTCGCCTTTGCCGTGCTGGGGCTGCTGTTTGGCCTGGGCTATGCCGGCAACCGCCTGAGCATCTTGCTCGGCGCCGTGCCGGTGATCGGCCTGCTGGAAATCCTGCAGCTGTGGATGCCGGGCCGCCATGCCCGGGTGGAGGATTTCGTCGTCAATCTCATCACATTTTGGGTCGCATTTGCGGCCGTATGTCTCGCCCTCGCCGTCGTCACATCCCGACGGGGGAAGGCAGACCAGGCTTGAGGAGCCTCGCATGACGGTGAACCTTTCGAATCTGCAGATCGATTCAAACCGCCTGTGGGGCGATATCCACGACACCGCGCAGTTCGGCGCCACCGCCAAGGGCGGGGTCAGGCGGCTGACCTTGAGCCGGGAAGACAAGCAGGTGCGGGACTGGTTTCGCGCCGCCTGCGTTGCGGCGGGATGCGAGGTCCATGTCGATGCGCTCGGCACCATGTATGCCATTCGCCCGGGCCGCGACATGACCAGGGATCCGGTCGGCATCGGCTCCCATCTCGACACCCAGCCGACCGGCGGCAAATATGACGGCATTCTCGGCACGCTTGCGGCGCTGGAAGTGGTCCGCACCCTCAATCGCGCCGAGATCGAGACCGACCGTCCGATCTGCATCGTGAACTGGACCAACGAGGAAGGCTCCCGCTTCGCGCCGGCGATGATGGGGTCGGCGGTCTATGCCGGAGACTTCAGCACCGCAGACATTCTGCAGCGGCGCGACGCCGAGGGGACCAGCGTCGGCGAGGCGCTCGATGCGATCGGCTGTCGCGGCACCGAGCCGGTGGGACAGCTGAAGCTCGGCTCCTTCGTCGAACTCCATATCGAGCAGGGACCGATCCTGGAGGCGGAGCACAAGACGATCGGGGTGGTCGATCACGGCCAGGGCATCATCTGGTACAATGGAACGATCACCGGCTTCGCCAGCCACGCCGGCGCGACGCCGATGCGGCTGCGCCGCGACGCGCTGGCGACGCTGTCGGAGGTCGTGCTCAAGGTCGAGGAACTGGCTATTGCGCACGGTCCTCACGCGGTCGGCACCGTCGGCGAGACGGTGATCGCCAACCCTTCGCGCAACGTGATCGCCGGAGACCTCACCTTCACGATGGAATTCCGCAGCCCCGATGGCGCAACGCTCGACGCGCTCGACCGCGAATTGCAGAACGCCGTGGCCGCGATCGCCGCCCGCCGCCGCGTCGACATCGCGCTCGATCGGATCTGGCGCAAGGAACCGACGCACTTCAACCCGGCGCTGGTCGATGCGGTCGAGCAGGCCGCCAGCCACCTCGGCTATAGCCACCGGCGCATCACCTCGGGAGCCGGCCACGATTCCTGCAACCTGGCCGCCGTGATGCCGGCCGCCATGATCTTCGTGCCGTGCAAGGACGGCGTCAGCCACAACGAGCTCGAAGACGCGACGCAAGCCGACTGCGCCGCGGGCGCCAACGTGCTGCTGCACACGGTCATCGCGCTGGCTGGCGTGGCGGGATAGAGAAACTGCCGGATGCCGTCAGCCGCGGGCGAGCACCAGCCGGCCGTTGACGTGGCCGGCGCGCAGCCGGTCGAGCGCCGAATTGACCTCCGCCATCGGCACCGCCTCGACCGGCATCGGCTTCACCCGCCCCTGCTTGACCAGGTCGATCAGCTCCCGCAACTCGCCGAGATTGCCGACATAGGAGCCGCGCAACGTCAGCGCGCGCAGCACGATCAGCGGCAGCGATAGCGAGATGTCGCCGCCGAACAGGCCGACGATGACGTAGGTGCCCGCCTTGCGCAACGCATTGGTCCCGAACTCGGCGGTGGCGCGGGCGCCGACGAAATCGATCGCCGCGGCGATCCCGCCGGTCTTCGCCTGCAGCGTCGCCAGCGCGTGGGCGTCGCGCGGATCGACGACGAGGCTGGCGCCCGACGCCGTGGCAAGCTCGCGCTTGGCCGGATCGATATCGGCCACCGCGATTTTCTCGAAGCCGAGCGCCTTGGCGATCTCCAGGCCGCTGAGCCCGACGCCGCCCAATCCGAGAATCAGCAGCCAGTCCCGCTCCTTCGCGATCTGGACTTTCTTCAGCGCGCTGAAAGCCGTCAGGCCGGAGCAGGCATAGGTCGCGGCCAGCGTCGGATCGATGCCGGTGACGTCGACCAGATAGCGCGGATGCGGCACCAGGCAGCGTTCGGCATAGCCACCGGCGCGATGCACCCCGATGCTGCACGGCGTCGCGCACAAATTCTCTTCGCCGCGCCGGCAGATTTCGCAGCTGCCGCAGCCGAGCCAGGGATACACCACGAATGTCTTTCCAATCATGTCGTCGGGGACAGGCGCATCCGGCCCCTTGGTGACCAGCCGGCCCAGCACCTCGTGTCCCATGATGACCGGCGGATTCACCCCGCGATCGGCGAGGCTGAGCCGCTTGCCGCCGCCCAGGTCGTAGTAGCCGTCCTGGATGTGCAGGTCGCTGTGGCAAACGCCGCAGCGCGTCACCTCGACCACGACCTCGGTGCCCTTCGGCGAGAGATCGGCGGCGTCGATTTCAACCACCGGCTCGCAGAAAATCTTGACCGCGTAGCTTCGCATGGATTGTTGTCCTCCGGTTGCCGGGTTTCATGTCCCGGCTGTTGTTGCGCCAGCGTCGAACCAGCGCTCTATTTCGCGTAGGATGAGATTTCGATCAGGCTGCCGTCGGGATCGCGGCAATAGACCGACGCCAGCACGCCGCGCGCGCCCTGCTTGGCCACCGGCCCGACTTCGATCGCCACGCCACACGCGTTGAGGTGCCGCACCACGTCATCCGGCGCCGTCGTCGTCAGAAAACACAGGTCCTCGGATCCTGCCGCTTCGTGATCGGCTGTAAACCACTCGACCTTGTCCGCGGACAGCGGTCGCAGATTGATTTTCTGCGCGCCAAAACAGACCGAAACACGCCGCGCCTTGCCGGCGCCGGGGTCGAAGTCCTTGCGCTCCATCCCCAGCACGCGCTGGTACCACGCCGCGGAAATCTCGACGTCGCGGACGTTGATGACGAGGTGGTCCAGAGCCGTGACGACGAGGGTCATGGCGATCACTCAGGCCTGATCGCGGAAATAGGGTTCCACCGGGCCAGTTAGCTTGATGGTCACCGGATTGCCATGCCGGTCTCTCGCCGAACCCACCGGAACGCGAACCCAGCCCTCGCTGACGCAGTATTCCTCGACATTGGTCTTCTCGACGCCCTTGAAGCGGACGCCGACATCCCGGGTCAGGACTTCCGCATTGTAGTACGGACTACGGGGATCGACGGAGAGCCGGTCGGGCAGTTGATCGCTCATGGGTCCATTCCGCTCAGGTTCGGGGCATGTGGCAGATCCATAACCCGCACGAGGATGCCTGACAACGGCTTCCGCCCCCGAGGGCCATGCCTCATTCAGGGGCCCTCGCCCGCGGCACGCAGCGCGGTCAATCCTTCACGATAGGTCGGATAGCGCAGCGTCACGCCCAATTCCTGCTTCATCAGCCGGTTGCGCACCCGCTTGGTCTCGCGGAAGAAGCTTCGCGACATCTCGGTCAATTCGGCG
>JBKQQE010000288.1:0-10039 GCA_052326245.1 Xanthobacteraceae bacterium
GCTTTTCCCGGTCGGTTGTCGTCGGCATCGATGTTCCTTGAGAAGCACGGAATATGCGGTAGCCTACGCGCCCCGATGCGGGTTGGGAATGCATTCCGCACTAGTTGCAGGAGAACATTCATGACCAGGGCCGTGCTCGGCATCATCGGCGGATCCGGCATCTACGATCTGCCGGGGCTGGAAAACGCGCGCGACGAGGCGATCGCAAGCCCCTGGGGAGAGCCGTCGGCGCCGGTCCGGCACGGCACCATCGCCGGCCTGCCGATCGTGTTCCTGCCGCGCCACGACAAGGGCCACCGGCTGTCGCCGTCCGACATCAACTACCGCGCCAACATCGACGTGCTCAAGCGCGCCGGCGTCACCGACCTGGTCTCGCTGTCGGCCTGCGGCTCCTTCAAGGAGGAGCTGCCGCCCGGCACCTTCGTGCTGGTGGACCAGTTCGTCGACCGCACCCACAAGCGCGAGAGTTCGTTCTTCGGCAAGGGCTGTGTCGCCCACGTGTCGATGGCGCATCCGGTGTCGCCGCGGCTGCGCCTGCATCTCGCCGCGGCCGCCGAGGCCGAGGGCATCGCGGTGGCGCGCAGCGGCACCTATGTCTGCATGGAGGGTCCGCAGTTCTCCAGCTACGCCGAGAGCATGACCTACAAGAACCTCGGCTATTCGGTGATCGGCATGACCAACATGCCCGAAGCCAAGCTCGCCCGCGAGGCGGAGATCTGCTACGCCACCGCGGCCATGGTGACGGATTTCGACTGCTGGCATCCCGACCACGACGCGGTGACGGTGCAGGACATCATCCGCGTGCTCAGTTCGAACGCCGAGAAGGCCAAGGGGCTGGTGGCGCGGCTGGCGAGGGAATTTCCGCGCGAGCACGAGCCGTGCCCGATCGGATCGGACCGCGCGCTCGACACCGCGCTGATCACCGCGCCGGAGGCGCGCGATCCGGCGCTGCTGCAGAAGCTCGACGCGGTGGCGGGACGGGTGCTGCGGATTGGAGCCCCATGAAGGTCGACGGCCGCCACGTCCGCAGCATCTGGCTGGAGCCCGACGGCCGGACCGTGGCCGCGGTCGACCAGCGGCGGCTGCCGCACGAATTCGTCGTCGCTCGGATCGCAAGCTGCGAGGCCGCGGCCGACGCCATCCGCTCGATGCTGGTGCGCGGCGCTCCGCTGATCGGCGCCACCGCCGCCTACGGCATGGCGCTGGCGATGCTGGAGGACGCCTCCGACGCGGCGCTCGACCGCGCCTACGCCACGCTGATCGCGACGCGGCCCACCGCCATCAACCTGAAATGGGCGCTCGACGACATGCGCGCGCTGCTGCGGCCGCTGCCGCCGTCGGCGCGGCTGGAGACGGCCTATGCCCGCGCCGGCGACATCGCCGAGCAGGACATCGCCATCAACCGCAGTATCGGCCAGCACGGGCTTGCCCTGATCGAGGCGATCAGGGCCAGGAAGCAATCCGGCGAGCGGGTCAACGTGCTGACCCATTGCAACGCCGGCTGGCTGGCGACGGTGGACTTCGGCACCGCGACCGCGCCGATCTACCTGGCGCACGACCGCGGCATCGACATCCATGTCTGGGTCGACGAAACCCGGCCCCGCAACCAGGGCGCCTCGCTGACCGCCTGGGAACTCGGCCATCACGGCGTCGCCCACACCGTGATCCCGGACAACACCGGCGGCCATCTGATGCAGCACGGCATGGTGGACCTGGTGATCGTCGGCACCGACCGGGTCGCCGCCAATGGCGACGTCTGCAACAAGATCGGCACCTATCTGAAGGCGCTCGCCGCGCGCGACAACGGCGTGCCGTTCTACGTCGCCCTGCCGTCGCCGACCATCGACTTCGGCATCGACGACGGGATCGGGCAGATTCCCATCGAGCAACGCGCCGCCGACGAGGTGACGATGATGACCGGACGCACCGCGGACGGGCGGATCGAGACGGTGCGGATCGTGCCGGAAGGATCGCCGGTCGCCAATTACGGGTTCGACGTCACCCCGGCGAGGCTGGTCAGCGGGCTCATCACCGAACGGGGTGTGCTGCAGGCCGACCGCGCCGCGCTGGCCGGCGCCTTTCCCGAACGGGTCGGCAAGCGCTGAGGATTGCCGGCGTTCCGGGATGACATGTCACCCCGGCGCCGGTGTCCTCACCGCAGCGCCTGCGGTGAGGTCTCGTCGAGAAAGCCGCGGATCTCGTGGAAGAACTGCATGCGGTTCTTTTCCATCATCACCGTGTGCGTGCCCTCGCCGAGTTCGACGAAGCGCTTGTAGGGCGCGTTGACGAGCCTGGCGAAATAGCCCTGCGCCTGGTAGCTCGGCAGGTCGGCGTCCCATTCGGCGTGGATCAAGAGCGTCGGCACCGTGATCATCGCCGGGTCGTACAGCGGCTTGCCCGCGAGCCAGTAGGAATTGACGTCCTGGATGACGCCGTTGGGCGCACGCAGCTTGTCGTCGTTCTTCGCCGCCTCCGGGTCGGTCGCCCAGGTGGCGTCGGCCCAGGCCTCGAACACCCCGGGCGGGATCAGCGCCGCCTTCTTGTCGTCCGCCACGCCCCGGAGCCAGCGATCCCTGGCCGAGGCCTTCGAGACCAGCCGGTAGGCGCCGAGCGGGCCGCTGGCGAGCACCGGCGTGCCCTCCTTGAACAGCCACAGCGGCGCGTACAGCACCAGCCGGTTGACCTTGTCGTTGTGGGTCGCGGTATAGCCGCCCGCGATCGAGGTGCCCCACGACCAGCCCATCACGTCGATCTTGTCGAGCCCGCGGGTCTTCAGGATATGGTCGACCGCCGCGCCGTAGTCGTGGATCGCGTCCTGGGTGGACACCAGCGGCGGGTTCTTGTCGGCCGGCTCGCTCATGGCGGCGGGACGGGTCGAGCCGCCATAGCCGCGCACGTCGACGAGATAGACGTCGAAGCCGGCCTGCGCGAACAGGTCCATCATCGAGACGCCTTCGATCGGCAGGTCGAAGGCGGTCTCCGCCGGGTAGGTAGCGCCGTGCACGAACAGCAGCGTGCGCTCCGGTCCGAACGACGCGACGCCCGCCTGGTGCTTGTTGCGCATGTAGAGGTCGATCCCCGGCTCGCCCGAGGGGATGGTGAAACTGCTGCTTTCGATCGGCGAGGCCGCGTGGGCCGGCATGATCAGGGCGGTGAGCAGAAGCGTGGCAAGACCGAGCCATCCGGGCTTGCAGGCGCGCAGGCGCAGCATCATCGGGATTCTCCCTGGTGTTTTTCGTATCCTGTTTGGTACAGGCGTTTGGTGTCGTCGGTCAGGCGCGTGGACCGGCCCGCTTGCGGCCGCACGCTACCACGAAGGCGAACCGCGGCAAGGGCGGGCGGCGAGGGCCCGCCATGCGGGAGCGTCAGCGCCGCCTGAACCAGACGCCCATGGCGACGGCGGCGGTAATCATGGCGCCGGCCAGGGCAGGACGTGGCCGCTGCTTCGATACAGAACGTAGATCGCGACGACGCCGATCAGCACCGCGAACAGCGCATTCAGCGCGCCCCGGTGGCCGATCAGGACGTGGGCCGCGCGCGAGCCGAGCGCGCCGCCGGCGAGGCCTCCGGCAATGAAGACCGCGGCGAGCGTCCAGTCGACGAGGCCCGACAGCGCGTAGTTGAGGGCGGCGGTGGCGCCGAATGCGGTGACCGCCAGCAGCGACGAAACCGTCGCGTTCTGGATCGGCATGCCGCTGGCGAGCATCAGTCCGGGCACGATCAGAAAGCCGCCGCCAATGCCGAAGAAGCCCGACAGCGCGCCCGCGGCGAGCCCCAGCGCCAGCAGCGCGGGCAGGTTGCCCCGGTTGAGACGGACCTCGGCATTGCCGGACGCCGCGCGTCTGGAAAACATCACCGCGGAGACGACCAGCATCAGGACGCCGAACAGAACGAGCAGCCGCTCGCCGTCGACGATCTTGCTGAGGCTGGAGCCGGCGAACGCCCCCAGCACGCCGGCGGCGGCGAACACCGAGGCACAGCGCCACTTCACGCGCCCGGCGCGGGCCTGCAAAGCGAGGTTGCCGGCGGCGTTCAGGGCCACGGCGAAGGCGCTGGTGCCGATCGCAACATGGACGGTCGGAACGCCGACCAGATACGTCATCAGCGGAACCGCGAGGATCGAGCCGCCGCCGCCGACCAGGCCGAGCGAAAACCCGACCACCGAGCCCGACGCGAGGCCGAGCATCGCTTCGATCAGGTTCGCAGCCATGGCGCGTCTCCGGGTCAGCTGTGGATGAGGGCGCGCGTCATCGGCCGAACAGCCGGGCGAAAAAGCCCGTGCCCTGGCCCGCGCCGCCCGCCGTCTCCAGTCCGGCCCGGCGCCAGGCGCGGATCCCGCCGCCCAGCACGTAGCCGTCGCAGATCCCCGCGGTCGCCGCGGCGAGGCGCCCGGCCGAGATGCTGGTCCGGCCGCCCGACTGGCAGTGGAAGATCACCTTGCGGCCGCGGTAGCGGCCGAAATCGGCGCGATCGAACGACGACAGCGGCACATGCACTGCGCCGTCGATATGCTCGCGGTTGAATTCGGAGGCTTCGCGGACGTCGATCAGGACCGCGCCGCCGGCGACCAGGCGTTTCGCCTCGTCCGCCGAGAGGGTTTTCAAGCTCATGTCTCTACCTCGATCGGGTTCTTGAGGGTCTGCAATACAGCTCATGGAGGTTCGCCATCAGCTGCTCGATGCGCGGATCGGCGATCGAATACCACAGCGTCTGGGATTCCCGCCGGAAGCTGACCAGCCCGGCGTCGCGGAGCTTGCCCAGGTGCTGCGACAGCGCCGACTGCGACAGCGCCGCCGCCTCCGACAGCGCCGTCACGCTGGCCTCGCCGCGCTTCGCCAGTTCGCACAGGATCATCAGGCGGCGGTCGTTGCCCAGCACCTTGAGGACGGCGGCGACGACCGGTGCGTTGCGCTCGATCGCCACGGGATCAAACGCGACGCGGCCCACGGCATTCTCCATTAGCTGTTACTTGTTTAGAATATGCTAATATACAAGGTGACGCAAGGTCCGGGAATGCCGCCGTGGCCATGACGCCGGCTTTCGCCGGCGCCGCGAAACCGCGCGGATCCGAAGCCGTCCCGAAAACCGACCGCCGTGCGTCAGGTTCCGTCGCCTGGCGCGCGGCGAAGGCAGCGGCGCGGCACGTTGTAACGCCGGCGCAAATCTGCTCAGGTCGGCCTGACAATCCCCCAGCCGGATGCAAAGCGCGACGATGTACGAGAATTTCGAGCTCGACCTGCGGGCTCTGCAGGACAAGGGCCGGCTGCGCGCGCTGCGCGAGCGCGCCGGCGTCGACTTTACCTCGAACGACTATCTCGGGCTCGCGGAATCCGCCGAGCTGAGACAGGCCGCGGCGGAGGCGATCGCGCGCGGGGTGCCGGTGGGGGCGGGCGGATCGCGGCTGCTGCGCGGCAATCATCCCGAGCACGAGGCGCTCGAGGCGGAGGCCGCGGCCTATTTCGGCGCGGAGACCGCGCTGTATTTCGGCGCCGGCTACACCGCCAATTTCGCGATCTTCTCGACGCTGCCGCAGCGCGGCGACATCGTCCTGCACGACGAACTGATCCACGCCAGCGTGCACGAGGGGATGCGCCGTGGCCGGGCGGAGGTCGCGAGCATCGCGCACAACGACATCGATGCCTTCGACGCGCGGCTGCGGGCGTGGCGCCATGCCGGGGGACGCGGGCGGGCCTGGCTCGCGGTCGAGAGCATCTACAGCATGGACGGCGACAGCCCGAACCTCGCCGATCTGATGGCGGTGGCCGATCGCCACGATGCCGTCCTGGTGGTCGACGAGGCGCACGCGACCGGCGTGGCCGGGCCGCAGGGCCGCGGCCTCGCCGCGGCCTTCGAGGGACGTGCCAACGTGATCACGTTGCACACCTGCGGCAAGGCGCTCGGCACCGTCGGCGGCTTCGTGCTGGCGCCGCGCGTGATCCGCGATTTTCTCGTCAACCGCGCGCGGCCCTTCATCTTCGCCACCGCGCCCTCGCCGCTGGTCGCGGCGATCACGCGCGAGGCGCTCGCGATCTCGGCAACCAAGCCGCAGCGCCGGGAGCGGCTGGCGGCGCTGGTGGCCTTCGCCGGCCATGAACTGCAGCGCCGCTGCGGGCTGGCGGCTTCGGGATCGCAGATCCTGCCGGTCATCGTCGGCGCCGATCAAACCGCGGTGGCGCTCGCCGCAGCGCTGCAGCGGCGCGGCTTCGACGTGCGCGCGATCCGGCCGCCGACTGTCGCCGAGGGCACCGCGCGGCTGCGCATCGCGCTGACGGCCGGTCTCGACGAGGCCGTGATCGCGGACCTGTTCGGCGCGCTCGCCGAGGAAATGAGGCGGATGCCGTGACGCGGACGATCGTCGTCACCGGCACCGATACCGGCATCGGCAAGACCGTGTTTGCGGCTGCGCTGGCCGGCGCACTCGACGGCTGTTACTGGAAACCGGTGCAGTCGGGCCTCGATGAGGAAACCGATTCGGATGTGGTGCGGCGGCTGTCCGGCCTCGCCGCCGACCGGATCCTGCCCGAAGCCTATCGGTTGAACACGCCGGCTTCGCCGCATCTCGCCGCCGCGATCGACGGCGTCGCCATCGAGCCGGCAGGCCTCGCCCCGCCGGCGACCGTGCGCCCGCTGGTGATCGAGGGGGCCGGGGGATTGCTGGTGCCGCTGACGCGCGACGTGGTCACGATCGACGTGTTTGCGCGGTGGCGTGCGCCGGTGGTGCTGTGCGCCCGCACCACGCTCGGCACCATCAACCACAGCCTGCTGTCGATCGAGGCGATCCGCGCCCGGGCTATTCCGCTCATCGGGGTCGCGTTTCTCGGCGAGGAAAACCCCGATTCCGAACGCATCATCGTCGAACTGGGGCGCACGCGCCGGCTCGGCCGCCTGCCGCGGCTGGCGCCGCTCACCGCCGCGGCGCTCAAGGCGGCGTTCGCCGCGCATTTCAACCGCGACGACTTCGTGAAGGAGCCGCTGCCATGACATTGACGTCTCCGGTTTGGCATCCGTTCACCCAGCACGCCCTGCAAGGCGAGATGCCGACCATCGTCAAGGGCGAAGGGGCCTGGCTCGAGGCATCCGACGGGCGCCGGATCTTCGACGCGATTTCGTCCTGGTGGGTGGTGACCCACGGTCATCGCCATCCGCAGATCATGCAGGCGATCAAGGCCCAGGCGGACCGGCTCGACCAGGTCATCTTCGCCGGCTTCACCCACCCGCCCGCCGAGGAACTGGCGCGCCGCCTGGTCGCGATCACGCCGCCGGGCCTGGACTATGTGTTCTACTCCGACAGCGGATCGACCTCGGTCGAGGTCGGCCTGAAGATGGCGCTCGGCTTCTGGCTGCACTCCGGCGAACCGCGCCGCCGCATCCTGGCGCTGGAGGGCGCCTATCACGGCGACACCATCGGCGGCATGTCGGTGGGCGAGCGCGGCGTCTTCAACGCTCCCTACGAGCCGTTGCTGTTCGACGTCAGCCGCCTGCCGTTTCCGCGGCCCGGCCGCGAGCAGGCGACGCTGGACGCGCTCGACCAGGCCTGCCGCGCCGAGCCGGTCGCCGCGCTGATCGTCGAGCCCCTGATCCTCGGCGCCGGCGGCATGCTGATCTACCCGCCGTGGGTGCTCGCCGAGATGGCCCGGATCTGCAGATCCCACGGCGTGCTGCTGATTGCCGACGAGGTGATGACCGGATGGGGCCGCACCGGCACGCTGTTCGCCTGCGAGCAGGCGGGTGTCGCGCCCGACATCGGCTGCTATTCGAAGGGCCTTACCGGGGGCTCGCTGCCGCTGGCGGTGACGCTGTGCCGCGCCGACATCTTCGACGCGCATTACGCGCAGGACCGGCGCAAGACGTTCTTCCATTCCAGTTCATATACGGCCAATCCCATCGCCTGCGCCGCGGCGCTCGCCAACGTGAAGATCTGGGCGGAGGAGCCGGTGCTGCAGCGCGTCACCGATCTCGCGGCTGCGCATGCACGCGGGCTCGCGCGGTTTCGCGACGATCGCCGGTTCGCCAATGTGCGCCAGCTCGGCACCATCGCGGCGCTCGATCTCGCGGTGACCGACGCCGGCTACATGGCCGATGTCGGGCCGCGGCTCTACGGGGAGTTCATGGCGCGGGGCCTGCTGGTGCGACCGCTCGGCAACACCATCTACCTGATGCCGCCCTATTGCAGCACGGCCGGCGAGATCGACGCGGTCTATGACGCGATCGGCGAGGTTGCCGGCAAGACCCTCTGAACCCGCTTGCCCAGGCGCGGCGTTGTGTGCTGGTATCAAGTATACAACAAGCAGGACAACCGGCCGGCGGCCGGATTGCGGGAGGATCGGATGCGAAGGCGGGTCGTCAACGACTTCACGCTGTTGCTGGCGGCGGCGTGGCTTGCGTCCATCGGCGCGGCAGCGGCCGAACCGCCGATCAAGATCGGCGTGCTGAACGACATGTCGTCGGTCTATGCGGTCGCCGGCGGCAGGGAAACCGTCGAAGCCGTGCGCATGGCGATCGAGGATGCGGGTCCCGTGCTCGGGCAGAAGGCCGAGCTGGTGCTCGCCGATCACCAGAACAAGCCCGACATCGGCTCCAGCATCGCGCGCAAATGGTTCGACACCGAAGGCGTCGACGCCATCGTCGACGTGCCCAATTCGGCGGTCGGCTTCGCCGTGCAAAATCTCGCCAGGGAGAAGAAGAAGATCTCGCTGTTCGTCGGCGCGCTGAGCTCGGACATCACCGGGCCGAAATGCGACGCCTACACCACGCAATGGGCGGTCGACACCTGGTCGCTCGCCCACGTCATGGGCACCGCGGTGCTGAAGCGCGGCGGCGACCGCTGGTTCTTCATCGGCGCCGACTACGTGTTCGGCCGCGCGCTGGTCAGGGACACCAGCGCGGTGATCGAGGCCCATGGCGGCAAGGTGCTGGGTGCGGTCTACGCGCCGCTCAACACCGCGGACTTCTCCTCGTTCCTGCTGCAGGCGCAGCCCACCGATCCGAACGTGATCGGGCTCGCCAATTCGTCGGACGACACCGTCAATTCGATCAAGCAGGCGGTGGAGTTCGGGCTGACCAAGAACGGCGCGAAGTTCGCCGCCTATGTGCTGTTCCTCGAACACGTCAACACCATCACGCTGAAGGTCGCCCAGGGCCTGTTGCTGGTCAATCCGTTCTACTGGGATCTGACCGACGAGACCCGGGCCTGGTCGAAGCGGTTCGAGGACAAGATCGGTCATCCGCCGGACTGGGATCCGGCGATGTCCTACAGCGCGGTCTCGCACTACCTGAAAGCCGTCAACGCCGCGGGCACCCGCGACGCCGACGCGGTCGCCGCCAGGATGCGGGAGCTTCCGGTCAACGACTTCGCCACCAAGAACGGCAAGGTCCGGATCGACGGCCGCGTGCTGCGCAACCTCTATCTGCTGCAGGTCAAGAAGCCCGAGCAGTCGAAGGGCAAATGGGACATCTACAACGTGGTCGCCACGGTGCCGGGCGAGGAGGCGTTCCGTCCGCTCAACGCCGGCGGATGCCCGCTGGTGGCGGCCACGCCGCCGCGGCAGTGACCGCGCGCTATCGCACGCGCTAGTGCCCGCTTTCCGAAGTTCGTGTCGGGAACGTGCAGCAAGCGACTCACGAACTTCGGAAACAGGGTACTAGGCCGCGAACCCGAACAGCCGGTGCGGGTTGTCGACCAGCACGCGGCGGCGGATCGCCTCATTCGGGACCCAGCGCGCCAGCAGGTCGAGGAGATCGGCCACCGTCATCATCGCGCCCCAGTTCGCCACGTGCGGCCAGTCGGAGCCCCAGACGCAGCGTTCGGGCGAGGCGTCGAGGAGAGCCTGGGCGAAGGCGACCGTGTCGGCATAGGGCGGTCCCTCGACCGAGGTGCGGTAGGCCCCCGACAGCCGCGCCCAGGCGCCGTCGCGCACTAGCAGGCTGTTGAAAAAGGTGCTCGCGACCGACTGGTGACCGTGATTCATTGGCTCCGACGAGATTCGGAGGCGGGCGGATGCGTGGCGGCGACGATCGAACGGGCGAGTTGTTCAGTTAT
>JBKQQE010000289.1:0-7882 GCA_052326245.1 Xanthobacteraceae bacterium
AACGCCGGCGCCGTTCAACTTCAACGGCCTGGTGCGGCACTATTACGTGCGCGAGCGGCCTGAGCTCGGCGAGCTGCAGGTCAACCTTGTGGTGCGGGGCGAGCGCAAGCGCGCCAGCCACGACATCGCGCTCGATCTGCGGCAGCGCCTCAGTGCCCTTGCCACGCCGTCGGGCAGCAGCATCAAGGTGGTCGAGGTGCCGCCGGGGCCGCCGGTGCTGGCAACGCTGCTGGCGGAAATCTATGGCCCCGACGCCGCGACGCGCCGGGCGGTGATGTCGGAAATGAAGAAGGTTTTCGCCGAGGTGCCGTTCATCGTCGACATCGACGATTCCGCCGGCCTGCCGCGGCCGCGGCTGCGGCTGTCGATCGATCAGGACCGGCTGGAGTTCTTCGGGGTCGAGCAGCGCGACGTCTACGATACCATCCAGATGCTGTTCGGCGGCGCTTCGGTCGGCTACTCCCACCGCGGCGAAGACCGCAATCCGATCGAGATCGCGGTGCGCCTGCCCAAGCGCGATCTGGCGTGGACCGAGGCGCTGGCCTCGACCCCGGTGCCGGCCAACACGCTGCCCGGCAGCAAAACCGTGGTCGAACTCGGCCAAGTGGTGAAGGCGCAGACCGAGGCGGGCTCGCCGGTGATTTTCCGCCGCGACGGCCGGTTCGCCGACATGGTGATGGCGGAGCTGGCGGGCCGCTTCGAGGCACCGCTGTACGGCATGCTCGCGGTCGCCGATCGCATCGACGCCCATGATTGGGGTGCCTTGCCGAAGCCGGTCATCAGCCTGCACGGCCAGCCCGCCGACGAATCCCATCCGACGCTGCTCTGGGACGGGGAGTGGGAAATCACCTATGTCACGTTCCGCGACATGGGCGCCGCCTTCGGCGCTGCCATTCTCGGCATCTATGTACTCGTGGTTGCCCAGTTTCGCAGTTTCCGCCTGCCGTTGGTGGTGCTGACCCCGATTCCGCTGACCCTGATCGGAATCCTGCTCGGCCATTGGCTGCTCGGCGCTCCGTTCACGGCCACCTCGATGATCGGCTTCATCGCGCTCGCCGGTATCATCGTGCGCAACTCGATCCTGCTGGTCGATTTCATCCGCCATAGCGGCGGCGAGGGCCGGTCGTTGCGCGAGGTGGTCCTGCAGGCCGGCGCAGTGCGCTTCAAGCCGATCCTGCTCACGGCGCTGGCGGCCATGATCGGCGCCGCGACCATCCTGCTTGATCCGATCTTTCAGGGCCTGGCGATTTCGCTGCTGTTCGGCCTGGCGTCGTCGACGCTGCTGACGGTGCTGGTTATTCCGGCCATCTACATCGCCTTGCGCGACAAGGCGGCAACATGACCGGCGTCAATCCGGGAACCGCCGCCGCGCCGCATAAAGGCAGAAATAGGCCGCGCGCTGTCGCAGCATGCGTCAGAGCCGGGACACTAGTACGCTGAGACGAAGGAGAGCATCATGGGCGAGACCATTATCGAGGGCCCGCTCTACGCGGCGCGAAAGAAGGTCTATCCGCAGGCGGTTCACGGCCGTTTCCGGCGCATCAAGTGGGGCCTCCTGCTGGCGACGCTGGGAATTTACTACCTGCTGCCCTTCGTGCGCTGGGATCGAGGGCCGGGCCTGCCCACCCAGGCGGTGCTGGTCGATCTTCCGCACCGCCGCTTCTATTTCTTCTTCATCGAGCTGTGGCCGCAGGAGGTCTACTACTTCACGGGGCTTCTGATCATCGCCGCCATGGCGCTGTTTCTGATGAACGCGCTGGCCGGGCGGATCTGGTGCGGCTACACCTGCCCTCAGACGGTGTGGACCGATCTGTTCTACGCCGTCGAGCGGTGGGTGGAGGGCGACCGCCGCGAGCGCATGATCGGCGACAAGCATCCCCTGACCTTCACCCATATTCGCCGGGTCGCGCTCAAGCATTTTCTCTGGCTGATGATCGCGTGGTGGACCGGGGGCGCCTGGGTGCTGTATTTCGCCGACGCGCCGACGCTGGTGAAGGAACTCGCCACGTTGCAGGCTCCCGCGGTGGCCTATATCTCGATCGCCGTCCTGACCGCGACGACCTACACCTTCGCCGGCCATGCCCGCGAGCAGGTCTGCATCTATATGTGCCCGTGGCCGCGCATCCAGGCGGCGCTGACCGACGAGTGGGCGCTCAACGTCACCTATCGCCGTGACCGCGGCGAGCCGCGCTTGTCGGTGAAGAAGGCCGAGCAGGCGCGCCTGCATGGCCAACCTGTCGGCGACTGCATCGACTGCCACCAGTGCGTCAATGTCTGCCCGACCGGCGTCGACATCCGCGACGGCATCCAGCTCGGCTGCATCCAGTGCGGCCTGTGCATCGACGCCTGCGACACCGTCATGAAGCAGGTCGACCGGCCGACCGGGCTGATCGGCTATGACACCGATATCAACAGCCAGCGCCGCCTGGCCGGCCAGCCGCCGATCTATCGGCTGGTTCGCGCCCGCACCGTGCTCTATGTCGCGATCATCGCGGGGGTCGGCGCCATCATGCTCTATGCGCTCGCGACCCGCAGCGCGATCCAGATCAGCGCGCTGCACGACCGCAATCCGCTCGCGGTGATGCTGTCGGACGGCGGCGTCCGCAACGGCTATACGGTGCGGCTGCTCAACAAGAGCGGCGTGAGCCGTTCCTTCGCGCTGGACGTCAGCGGCGTCCCCGGCGCGACGCTGCAGGCCGCCGGTCTCGAACACGGCGCCGACGGACGGTTGATCGCGGAAGTCGGCCAGGACCAGACCCGCGAGATCCGGCTCCTGATCAAGGCCGACAAGGCGGCATTGCCGGCGAACGACACGGTGATCACGCTGTCGGCGACGGATATCGCGACCGGCCAGGTGACCCGGACCTCGGATCACTTCATGCTGCCGGAGCAGTGAGGCGGCCAGCGACTAGCGAACCATTGTTACGGCGCCCGGGGGATAGCCCGAAGCGCGCACGCCTCTGGCCGGGCTCCATCGGTGCGTCCGAGAGACGGATGCATGGCCAAACGAGGCCGTTGCTTCGCGAGGGTAGCCCTTGGCGTCGGGAGGCCCGTCGATCCTTTGCGCGCGGGCAACCGGCGCCGTCGCCGCCGCGATCGCGACCGCGAGCACAATCGTCTTCAACGTCATTCAGTTATCCGATCGTTCGAGACTTCGTCCCGGTCAATTACTGAGATCGGGCCCGCCAATACCGGGCCCGCAGCCGGGGCGCGATGAGCCAGGCGAGTGGCGCACTCACGATCACGCTGGCGACCACGACAGCGGGAATGGTTTCAAAGGCATTGTTGGCAAGCGAAGGGATCATCAGCACCGGTACAAGTCCGACGCAAAATGCGATGGCATTGGTCATCAGGAACACCATAACGGCGATTTGAAAACGGATCATGGCGGAGCCCTCGGGTCTGGAATACGGGCATAATTCCATCAGTCCGTGGAAAGTTCCAGCCTCCGCGCGGGAATCATGTCAGTGAGGGTAAGCGTCGGCGGTATAAGGCCACCGTTGGATCTGACGTCAAACCCGCGGGCGATTTATCGGTGTCCCAGGCAGACTAGGTTGAATCGGGACAAGGGCTGCGCCAGCCCGGACGTCGGCAGCGCCAGCGCTGCGGTTCCGAGGCTCAGAGCGATGGGCCCGCTACCCGTGAGGACCGGAAGCAAGCGGGCTGCAATCTTGCGAAGCCCCGCGGCATCTGCATCGATGTCGATATCGAAGGTCTGGGTCCCCGTTGCCTGATCGCTTCCGACCGCTCCATCGACGGCATACTGGGCGGGGCCGTTCGATAGATGAAGCGTCGCTTTGGTATCTTGAGTGATGCCGATGTTGAGGCCGACCGAATAGATGGTGAAGCTGTCGACATCGCGGAGGCATCCGATCGTCAACACGCGCGAGCCGTTGTTGGACGGCACGTAGTAGAGAAACGCGCGCTTGCGAGGGTCGGTGGTCACTGTCCAGCCCGCCTTGTCGCCTTGGTCCGCTTTCACGGGATGGACGAGCGACAGCATGGTGCCAACCAGGATTGTCATCATGACGAAGGAGCGGCTCATGTTTCATACCTGCGGAGGTGATGCGGTGGCTTGTCCGGTAAGCATTGCGGCGGGTGCCAGGTCGCAGTCTAACCCGGGCCAAGCTAGTCCGTGGGGCAGTGCATGGACGTTTCGACCGACTGAATTGTCGCAACGTTCGCCCGCTCATATTGATTGAGCGGAACCTGATCCATATCCGCGAACTTGCATGCGACGCCGCCAAATGCCTGAATTCCGCGCTGCGTGTGGAAGCAATAGCCGTGTTGGCTGTAGATGCTGTTGCGCATGACCCAGAGAAACTCGCAGTTCGGTCCGTCGCGCAGGTCGCTTGCCCGGAAATAAGTCTTGTCCGAACATCCAAAGACATCGTAGCAGTCGGCGCTTGCGGGCGTGGCAAACGCCAGCGAAAAGACAACAAGCAGCAGTTCACGCTTCGTCATGCTGGAACCCCCGGCTCCCGCGCGCCATATCCCTGCGCCGCGCAAAATCAAATGAGCGCTTGCCGCCGGCTTCTATGCCTCGATGCCATCTTCGGTGTTGAGCCAGATCAAGGCCGATAGGGCGGCAAAGCTGAACATGATAAATTAGCCCGTCTGCTGTGAGGAGATCGTAATGCCGATGCGTCTGACGTTGCTGTGCGCGCTGTTGCTGGCCTTGAATTCGAACGCCTTCGCGCAAGGTGGAGCGGACCTCAACCGTTTATCCTGCGCCGGATCAGTGATCCACGGCAATGAGGGATATCAACTTGAGGCCGACGCGGGCTCCGCACCGTGGTGTGACTCTGCTATCCCGCCGAAGCTGCTGCCAAGAGTGTTGCGCACATGCGCGGTCGGAAACAGGTGTCACATTGAAGGATCGGTGCGCGGTCATGGTCTGTTTGAATGGTACCGTATTCGGTCCATAACGCATTGAGTGCCGGGGAGCCGGCCGGCTAAGGCACGCGCGTAGCCGAGATCCTCACGAGCATCGCCATCCGTTATCGTCGCTGACGCTTTGCCCGCGAAGCAAGCTATTGCTTCTTGATGACGACATCGGTCGCCGTGTGGCCTGGAGAGAAATGGAAGGTGATCACCACCGGCTTGCCTTGCTGTTGTGGCGTCAGCTCGATTGAGCTGAACTTCTCGCTCCTGGTGCCGCCGCGCTTCTGTTGCGCGTTGTCGAAATTGAACTTCTCGCTGATGACATTCAGGTCCGTGTCATTGCCCCAATGCTCGTGCACCGTATCGCTGCCGTTCTTGTACTCGTCGGAATCGGCGGTGTAATACAGCGTGGCGCCCGGGAAGGAGAAATCGGCGGGTTCGCACTTGTTGGGATCAGCGCCCCACCATCCTGCCGCGGTGAAGCCGCCTTGAGCCTGATATGCGAAAGCCACATAGATTCGCACGGAAAAGTCGTTACAGATGGAAATCTCCGACGCTGTCCCCGACGCCGTGCCGAGGAGCGCCATTCCCTTCTGCGCGGGCTGATTTGATGGATCGATCTTCAGTGCGCTTCGAAAATCGGTAAGCGCCGCGTCCTTGTTGCCGAGAGCGACGTTGGCGAGGCCCCGGTTTGCGATTGCCATTGCCGAGTTCGGCGCGAGCGCGATGGCCTGATTGTATTTGGTGATCGCGTCGGCAAAATTGTCCTGCTTCGCTGAGATGGATCCCAGATTGATGTAGACGTTGGCGTCCTTGGGATTGAGCGTCATTGCCTGCGTGCAATCCGCAGCCGCGCTGGTGAGGTTTCCCAGGTTCAAATAGGCGTCGCATCGGTTGAGATAGGCGCCTTCCGCCTTCGCATTGAGTGTGATCGCTTGCGAGCAACTCGTGATGGCGGTGCCGTAGTTTGCCAGGCCGGTATAGGCTGCGCACAAGATGAGGGCCGCCGTGGCATTATGTGGATCGAGCGTGAGCGCCTGGGTGCATGCCGAGACGGATCCCGCGTTATCGCCCTGTTTCGCGGCGTTCAGGCAGCTCTGCTCTGCTGCGACCGTATTGCTGGATTGCGCCGCTGCGCGGCCGGTCGTCTCGGCCCAGGACATGGGTCCGAGCAGCATCACCGCAATGCAAAGCCTGGCTCTGGTCATCATCCAACTCCTCGGTTCGACGCCCCGCAACGGAGCGCCGCGGCGCTATTTGACTTTGGCGATTGGAAATCGCTGCCCGTTGGCGCTGACGGTGGGGATCTGATCGTGCTGGTAGAGGTTCGTGGCCAGCGGCGGTACTTCGGCGCCGATGTAGTCGGCCAGGCTGAAATTGCTGACGATTCCGTTCATCGCCGCCTGGCCGGCGAGGCCGTCGGCCACCACGCGCGTGAACAGGCCGTGGTCCTTGTAGCCCTCCAGCGCCTCCTGGTCCGTGGTGGCTGCCGCGAGCACGGTCGAACCGATCTGGCGGCTGAGGATCGTCGTCGCCGCGCTGTCGCTCATGCCGCCGCTCTGAAGCGCTTGCTGCATCGCGTCGCCGACCGGCTGCGCGTGGCAGGTGTCGATGATCACCAGCTTCTTCGCGGCATGGATGTTGGCCAACAGCCCGGCCAGTTGTTGCCGGCTGATCGTCTCGGCCTTCAGGTCGGCCGGCTCGATGGAGCTGACATTGGACGTGACGAGATAATATTCGCCGTCTTCGATGATGCCGTGGCTGGCGACGTAGAACACGAACTCGTCGTCGGGACCGGCGGCGGACTGCATCGCGGTCAGCGCCTCGACGATATGCGCCTTGTCGGTCTCGGCGGCCGTGGTCATGAGCTTGATATCGAGTGTCTCGAACAGCGGCGCCGAATAGTTCTTCAGCGTATCGGCAAACAGCTGCGCATCCGCGACCGAATAGGTGAGGTTGTTTTGCGGTCGCTTGGGGAAGTCCTGGATGCCGACCACGATGGCGTGCAGCGTTCCGCGCGGCGCCGGTGGCAGGTGTGCCGCAATGGTGGCGGTTACGCCGTTGCTCTGGACGCTGCCGTCGGCGTTGAAGGCGACCGCGCGCAGCTCGTTGGGCCCATTGAGGAGCGGCACCGCGTAGCTGCGCGTGACCGGACCGCCTGACGGCGTGGCGGTGTCGTCCTGGATGACGGCGGAGCCGTTGAGAAACACGCGAACCAGGCCGATGCCGCCGCCGCCGTCGGTAAGGCGCAGGGTGACGGTGAGTCTGGGCTGGCTGGTCGTTTGCGGCAGTTCGACCAGCTCGAGCACGGGGGGAAGAGTCTCGCTGCCGATGCTGCCGAAATGGGCGAGCGCGCCGCCGGCGAGGCTGAGCTTCACCAGATCGGGTCGAAAGAATTTCTCGCGATAGGATCCGATGCCGAAGACGCGATTGCCAATGCGGACGTTCAGGTATCCCTCTGCTGCTGCCGAGGAGGAATCGAAAAACCCCTCGGGCGTGACGGCAAGGGATGAACCGTCATTGAAGGCGACGAGCGCGGCGCGCTCCTTGCCGGCCGACCGGTCCCACACCCGCGTGGTCCCATCCTCGCTGCCGGAGGCCAAGGTCAAACCGTTGCGCGAGAACGCGACAGCGTTGACGTTGCCGAGATGCCCGCTCAGCGTGCGCAGCCCGCGCCCGCTTGCTACGTCCCAGAGCTTGATGGTCTTGTCGTCGCTTGCGGAAGCCAGCATCATCCCGTCGGGAGAGAAGGCAACGGATTCGACCCAATCCGCGTGTCCAGTCAGCGTGCGAAGCGCGTGTCCGCTGGCCAGGTCCCAGAGCATGATCGCATGGTCGCTGCCACCCGACGCCAGCACCTTGCCGTCGGGCGAGAAGGCGACGGAGAAGACCTGGTCGGCCTGTCCATTGAGGGTATTCAGTTCGCGTCCGCTGGCCACCTCCCAGATTCGGATCAGTTTGTCGCTGCCGGCCGAGGCCAACAGTTTCCCGTCTGGCG
>JBKQQE010000290.1:0-6611 GCA_052326245.1 Xanthobacteraceae bacterium
ACGAAGCCGGATTCGTTCAGCGTGTCGGAGTGGATCATGACCTGGACGTCGTAGTCGTCCGCCACGCTCAGGCAATTGTCGATCGCCGCCGGCGTGGTGCCCCAGTCCTCGTGCAGCTTGAGCGCGCAGGCGCCGGCCTTGACCATTTCCACCAGCGCTGCGGGCCGCGAGGCGTTGCCCTTGCCGGAAATCCCGAGATTGACCGGGAACGCGTCGAACGACTGGATCATCCGGCCGATGTGCCAGGGGCCGGGCGTGCAGGTGGTGGCGAAGGTGCCGTGCGAGGGTCCGGTGCCGCCGCCGAGCATCGAGGTCACGCCCGACATCAGCGCGTGCTCGATCTGCTGCGGACAGATGAAATGGATGTGGCTGTCGAAGCCGCCGGCGGTGAGGATCTTGCCCTCGCCGGCGATCACGTCGGTGCCCGGGCCGATGATGATGTCGACCTTGGGCTGGATGTCGGGGTTGCCGGCCTTGCCGATGGCGTGGATGTAGCCTTCCTTAATGGCGACGTCGGCCTTCACGATGCCCCAGTGGTCGACGATGATGACGTTGGTGATGACGGTGTCGGCCGCGCCCTGGCGGTTGGTGACCTGGCTCTGGCCCATGCCGTCGCGGATCACCTTGCCGCCGCCGAACTTCACCTCCTCGCCGTAGCTGGTGAAGTCCTTCTCGATCTCGATGATGAGGTCGGTGTCGGCGAGCCGCACGCGGTCGCCGGTGGTGGGCCCGAACATGTCGGCATAGACGTTGCGCTTGATTTTTACGGACATCTATCGGGCTCCAGCTTTCAGGTCGTCTCCGGGGATGGCCCGGTCCCTCCCCCTTGCGGGGGAGGGCTCGGGAGGGGGGTAACTCCGGACGCGGCCTGCCCGATCGCCATCACAACGCCCTCCAGATGCTGCATCACGTCCCGATTGGAGAACCGCAGCACGCGGTACCCGCGCGATGCGAACCACGCGTCGCGCCGGCTGTCGTGTTCGATCCGGGACTGAAAATCATGGCTTTCACCATCGACCTCGACCACTAGCTTGCAGGAGTGTGCCGCGAAGTCCGCGATGTAGTTGCCCATCGGCACCTGGCGGCGAAATCCGAGACCGCCCAGCCGATGCGCTCTCAGCTGATGCCACAACAGCGTCTCGGCGCGAGTCATAGCGCGCCTTAGTTGCTTCGCACGATCGTGTTGCATCCCACCGGTTTCGGAATGTGGCATACCCCCCTCCCCGACCCTCCCCCGCAAGGGGGGAGGGAGAAGCACAGTCCCTCGCGCTCCCACTGCGCCGACCTCCAGCCCACCGGGCTCGCTCACAACTTGCCCATGACGTCGCCGCGGAAGCCGTAGATGGTGCGCTTGCCGGCCACCGCCACCAGCGTGACGTCGCGGGTCTGGCCGGGCTCGAAGCGCACCGCGGTGCCCGCGGCGATGTCGAGCCGCATGCCGCGCGCCTTCCGGCGGTCGAATTTCAGCGCCGGATTGGTCTCGAAGAAATGGTAGTGCGAGCCTACCTGGATCGGGCGGTCGCCGGTATTGGCGACGGTGAGCGTCACCGTCCTGCGGCCGGCATTGAGCTCGATGTCGCCGGGCTTGATGAAGAATTCTCCGGGAATCATCCTGTCTTTCCTCCATCGTCATTCCGGGGCGCGCGTCAGCGCGAACCCGGAATCTCGAAAACACAATCTCTGGATTCCGGGTTCGGCCGTGCCGGCCGCCCCGGAATGACTGAACGTTACCTGATCGGCTGGTGAACCGTGACGAGCTTGGTGCCGTCGGGAAAGGTGGCCTCGACCTGGATGTCGTGGATCATCTCGGGGATACCCTGCATCACCTGGTCCCGGGTCAGGACCTCGGCGCCCGCCTTCATCAGCTCGGCGACGGTTCGGCCGTCGCGCGCGCCCTCCATGATGAAGTCGGAGATGATCGCGATCGCCTCCGGATGGTTGAGCTTGACGCCACGGTCCAGCCGCCGGCGCGCCACCATGGCGGCCATGGAAATCAGCAGCTTGTCCTTTTCGCGGGGAGATAGATTCATGCGACGTCCACAGATTTAGGATCGGCGGCGTCCCCGGAGACGCCTATTGCAACCAGAGCCGCGGCAGTGCCGCAGCCGTGAGATGGCCGAGCACCGCGATCACGTCGGCGCGCAGCCGCGCGGCATCTTGCGCACAGAACCGCACCATTGCAAATCCATTCCACGCCGAGGCGCCGAGCTCGACGCTCGAGTTCGCCGCCACCTCGCGCACGCGCGCCACCAGCGCGTCGTCGCCGGGCGCGACCAGCACGGTGGCGACCGCCACGCCGCCGTTGGCGACGGCCGGACGCGCCAGCTTGGCCCCGACATCGCCGTCCAGGCGCAGGTTTTCGGCGAACACCAGCCGGCCGCCGCGCCTGAGCCGCCAGTGGTCGACGAAACGGCCCTCAACCATCCGCTCACCCATGGCGGCACGGCCGAACACCACCATCTCGCACAGCAGGAGCGAAGCCGTCTCGGCCAGATCGATCTCGATGCGCCGGCTCACCCGGGCGCGGTCGAACAGGATGGTTTCCTGCGGCAGCCAGGCGAGATGGGCGTGGTCCTCGACGCCGAGCGCGATCGAGAGCCGGGCCTCGGGGCCATGCGAGCGATAGATTTTTTCCGCCGCCGCGGTGGTCACGGTGAGCCTGGACGCGGCGCGGGCGGCGACGGCGATATCGAACCGGTCACCGCCGGCGATGCCGCCCGCGGTGTTGACGAACACCGCCGAAAGGCCCTCGGCCTCGGGCGACGGAAACCGCACCCGGAGCGACCCGGATTCCGTCAGTTCACCGCGGCGGGTGACGCCGTCGCGGGCCATCACCTCGAACGCCACCGTGCCGGAGGCCCGGTTGGCCGCGAAGGTCTCCGAAGTTGCTGCGGTCGCGGCGCCCGGCATCGCGTCGTCCATTGCAAGATTCCACGGTCGCTGCCAGTCAATTCGCCATCTCGAAAAGTCTAGATCGCCGAATCTAAATGGCCATGGCCCGGCTGACGGCCTCGCGATCGAGCGTCGCACGATCGCAGGTGAATGTCACCGCGCCGCGGTCCATCACCGCGAACTGGTCGCCGAGTTCGCAGGCGAAGTCGAGATACTGCTCGACCAGCACAATGGCGATGCCGCCGAGGTTGCGCAGGTAGGAAATGGCGCGGCCGATGTCCTTGATGATCGACGGCTGGATTCCCTCGGTTGGCTCGTCGAGCAGCAGCAGCTTCGGCCGCATCACCAGCGCCCGGCCGATCGCCAGTTGCTGCTGCTGGCCGCCCGACAGGTCGCCGCCGCGGCGGCCGAGCATCGATTCCAGCACCGGAAACAGCGAGAACACGTCGTCGGGAATGAAGCGCTGGTCGCGCCGGAGCGGACCGAACCCGGTCTTCAGGTTCTCCTCGACCGTCAGCAGCGGAAAGATCTCGCGGCCCTGCGGCACGAAGGCAATGCCCCGCCGCGCCCGCTCGTAGGGTCTGAGCGCCGTGATATCGGCGCCGCCGAAGCTGATGCTTCCCGCCGCGATCGGCTGCTGGCCCACCAGCGCGCGCAACAGGCTGGTCTTGCCGACCCCGTTGCGGCCGAGCACGCACGTGACTTTCCCGGGCTCAGCGGCAACCGACACGCCACGCAGCGCCTGCGCCGCGCCATAGAACAGGCTGATGTCTTTGGCCTCGAGTGCCCCGGCTTCGACGTTCGTACTCACCTGGCCGCACCTCTCTCAACGAACGTCGAAGCCGAAAGGGCACTCGACATCTTAAAATATCGTGCGGCTATGGTTTGGAAATTCCCCTCGACAGACCAGCCGCAAGGCTGAGGGGAATTTCCAAATCGCCGCACGAGTGCCCCGGATTGGGTAGTCGTCGCGGTCATCTTGCTCAACGCCCCAGATAGACTTCGATGACGCGCTCGTTCGACGACACATCGTCGATCGATCCCTCGGCCAGCACCGCGCCCTCGTGCAGGCAGGTCACGCGCACGCCGAGCGCGCGCACGAAGGTCATGTCGTGCTCGACCACCACCACGGTCTTGTCGCGGTTGATCTCCTTCAGGAGTTCGGCGGTCTGGTGGGTCTCCACGTCGGTCATGCCCGCCACCGGTTCGTCGACCAGCAAGAGCTTGGGGTTCTGCGCCAGCAGCATGCCGATCTCAAGCCACTGCTTCTGGCCGTGCGACAGGCTGCCGGCCAGCCGCTCGCGCGCATCGGTCAGCTTGATGGTCTCGAGCACGCGGTCGATCCGCTCGCTCTGCGCGGCCACGGGGCGCCAGAACAGCGTGGTCCAAACCCGGTGATCGGTGCTCAGCGCCAATACCAGGTTGTCCTCGACGGTCTGGCTTTCGAACACCGTCGGCTTCTGGAATTTGCGGCCGATGCCGAGCTCGGCGATTTCGGTCTCGTCCAGCCGGGTCAGGTCGATGCTGCCATCGAACAGCACGTGGCCTTCGTCCGGCCGCGTCTTCCCGGTGATGATGTCCATCATCGTGGTCTTGCCCGCCCCGTTGGGGCCGATGATGGCGCGCATCTCGCCCGGCGCGATCGTCAGCGACAGGTTGTTGATGGCGTGAAAGCCGTCGAAGGAGACGTGAACACCGTCGAGATACAGCATCGCGGAGGTGGAGCGGCTATCCATCACGTTCATCGGTCACTCCGCGGGTTTGGGGGCGGCAATGCCGTCTTCGTTCTCGGCGCTCGCCTCGGCCTCGGCCACCGCGCCCGGACGCCGCGGCTCCCACCAGGACTGCACGGTGCCGACGATGCCCCGGGGCAGCAGCAGCGTCACCAGGATGAACAGGGCGCCGAGCATGAACAGCCAATACGGGGCGAGGATGCCGGAGGTGAACACCGTCTTGGCGTAGTTGACGACGACCGCCCCGAGCACGGCGCCCATCAGCGTGCCGCGGCCGCCGACCGCGACCCAGATCACCGCCTCGATGGAATTGCCGGGTGCGAATTCGCTGGGATTGATGATCCCGACCTGCGGCACGTACAGCGCGCCGGCGACGCCGGCCATGCAGGCCGACAGCGTGAACACGAACAGCTTGTAGGATTCGACCCGGTAGCCGAGGAACCGGGTGCGCGATTCGGCGTCGCGGACCGCGATCAGCACCTTGCCGAGCTTCGAGGTCACCACCACGCGGCAGATCAGGAACGCCAGCATCAGGGCCACGCAGGACAGCGCGAACAGCACCGCGCGGGTCGCCGGCGCCTGCACGTTGAAGCCGAGAATGTCCTTGAAATCGGTCAGGCCATTGTTGCCGCCGAATCCGAAATCGTTGCGGAAGAACGCCAGCAGCAGCGCGTAGGTCATGGCCTGGGTGATGATCGAGAGATAGACCCCGGTGACGCGCGAGCGGAACGCCAGCCAGCCGAACGCGAAGGCGAGAATGCCCGGCACCAGCACCACCATCAGCGCGGCGAACCAGAACATGTCGAAACCGTGCCAGTACCACGGCAGGGCGGGGTAGTTGAGGAACACCATGAAGTCCGGCAGCAGCGGATTGCCGTAGACGCCGCGGCCGCCGATCTGGCGCATCAGGTACATGCCCATGGCGTAGCCGCCGAGCGCGAAGAAGGCGCCATGACCGAGCGAGAGGATGCCGCAATAGCCCCAGATCAGGTCGATCGACAGCGCCAGGATGGCGTAGCAAAGGTATTTGCCGAACAGCGAGATCAGGTAGGTCGGCACCTGGAACGGCGAGGATTCCGGCAACAGCAGGTTCAACAGCGGCAGCACGATGCCGACGCCCGCCACGATCAGCAGGAAGCCGGTGGCGCTCTTGTTGAGCGAACGGGTCAGCAGGTAGGGCATCACGCTTCCACCGATCGTCCGCGCAGGGCAAACAATCCACGCGGGCGCTTCTGGATGAAGAGGATAATCAGCACCAGAATGGCGATCTTGCCAAGCACCGCGCCGGCCAACGGCTCGAGAAATTTGTTGGCGATGCCGAGCGTCATGGCGCCCACCAGCGTGCCCCACAGGTTGCCGACGCCGCCGAACACCACCACCATGAAGGAGTCGATGATGTAGCTCTGACCGAGGTTGGGGCTGACATTGTCGATCTGCGACAGCGCGACGCCCGCGATCCCGGCGATCCCGGAGCCGAGCCCGAAGGTCAGCGCGTCGACCCGCGACGTCGCGATGCCCATCGCCGCGGCCATCCGCCGGTTCTGCGTGACCGCGCGCATCTCCAGACCGAGGCTGGTGTAGCGCAGCATCGCCAGCAGGATCGCGAACACCGCCAGCGTGAAGCAGACGATCCAGAGCCGGTTGTAGGTGATGGTGAGCTGGCCGATCTCGAACGCGCCGCTCATCCATGACGGATTGCCGACTTCGCGGTTGCTCGAGCCGAACATGGTGCGAACGGCCTGCTGCAGCACCAGCGAAATTCCCCACGTCGCCAGCAGCGTCTCCAGCGGGCGGCCGTACAGGAAGCGGATGATGGTGCGCTCGATCACTATCCCGATCGCCCCGGCGACGATGAAGGCCAATGGCACGGCGATCAGCAGCGAATAGTCGAACAGCCCCGGGTAGCGCGTCCGGATCAAATCCTGGACCACGAAGGTGACGTAGGCCCCGAGCATCACCATTTCGCCATGCGCCATGTTGATGACG
>JBKQQE010000291.1:0-5850 GCA_052326245.1 Xanthobacteraceae bacterium
CCGCGCCCCACCTCATCGCAGCCCGCCACCGGCCAGATGCCCTGCTTCAGCAGCGCCCGCTCGCGGCGAAAATTGGCGGCGGATCCCCTTCCGCTCGCCGCAGCAGCGGCGCCGGATTTCGGTGATCGGGAAGCGCAGGATCCAGCGGAGGGCACGCGTCGAATCATGGCCGCGATGCTGCGGTCCGCCCGTTCCGGGCGCAACCCGAAAATGGCCGCTGTGCCCGCTATTCCTCCGCCCTGGAAACGTTCGCTCCGGCAACGGGTTAACGCCGCACCGCCGGCTTCGGGGGCGGCGCCGCGCGCTATCATCGTATGGTCGTCTTACGACGCTATGGGGGCGGGCGAGACCTCACCGCCGGCAGGTCGAATCCATCACGGCAGCGCCGCAAGCCATTGCAGGATGACGATGAACGTCTGGGGAATTCTGGGGCTTTGCATCGTCGCCGAAGTGACCGCCACGACGCTGTTGACGAAATCCGACGCCTTCGCCCGCCCGCTCTACGGCGCAGCCTCGATCGTGATGTTCTGCGGCTGCTTCTGGGCGCTCTCGCATGTCCTGACCAGGATCCCCGTCGGGGTGGCCTACGCGATCTGGTCCGGCCTCGGCGTCAGCTTGATTTCGCTGACCGGCTGGCTGTTCCTGCGTCAATCGCTGACCGTCACGCAAATGGTCTTCATCGCCCTCATCGTCGTCGGCGCCGTCGGCCTCAACCTGTCGACCAAAATCTCCTGAGAACCAGGCAGCGTCTCAATCGAACAGGCCGAGCTGCTGGCCGCCGCGCTTGGGCCGCGCGAAATGATCGATCGTCAGTTTGGTCCGGCGCTTGTTCAAGCCGAGCTTCTCGCAGGCGATCTCGAAGCGGCGACCGATCATCCAGGCCAGCGGCCCGGTTCCCTTCATGCGGGCGCCCCACTGCGAATCGTAGTCGCGGCCGCCGCGCATGTCGCGGATCAGCGTGAACACGTGACGGTAGCGGTCGGGATAGTTGGCGATCAGCCATTCCCGAAACAGGTCGCGGACCTCGAGCGGCAGGCGCAGCAGCACGTAGCTCGCCTCGCGCACGCCGGCATGGGCGGCGGCGTCGAGAATGCGCTCGATCTCCGCGTCGTTGAGTGCGGGAATCACCGGCGCGACCATGACCGTGGTCGGCACGCCGGCGGCGGAGAGCTGGCGCAGCGCGTCGAGCCGCTTCGCCGGCGTCGCGGCGCGAGGCTCCATCGTCCGCGCGAGCTTTGCGTCCATGGTCGTCACCGACAGCGCGACCTTGACCAGATTGCGCTGCGCCATCCGCGCCAGGATATCGATGTCGCGCACCACCAGCGCCGACTTGGTGACGATGCCGACCGGGTGGCCGGCGCGTTCCAGCACTTCGAGAATGCCGCGCATGATCTGCCGCTCGCGTTCGATCGGCTGGTACGGGTCGGTGTTGGTCCCGATCGCAATCATCCGCGGTTCGTAGTCGGCGGCCGCCAGTTCCTTCTCCAGCAGGGCCGCCGCATCGGGCTTGGCGAACAGCCTGGATTCGAAATCGAGCCCCGGCGACAAGCCGAGGAAGGCATGGCTCGGCCGCGCGAAGCAGTAGACGCAGCCGTGTTCGCAGCCCCGGTACGGATTGATCGACCGATCGAAGCCGATATCGGGAGAGTCGTTGCGGGTGATGACCTTGCGCGCGGTGTCGACGCCGACCGTGGTCTGGAACGGCGGCAGTTCCTCGAGGCTCTGCCAGCCGTCGTCGAAGGCGACCCGCGCCTCGGCCTCGAACCGCCCGCTGGCGTTGGACTGCGCCCCGCGCCCGCGCCGGCGCTGGACGTCGACGGCTGCCTCGGGCTCGCCGAATGGCGCCACGGCGGCGACCGGCGGCGCGGCGGGCGCCGGGGCTGGCTTCTTCTTCAGCTGGGAGGGTGCGGGACTCATGACCCAAATCTAGGTGGCGAAATCGAACAAAACAAGAACAAATTGTTCTTGCGATCGAGCCGCCGGCCGTCGCACGCGCTAACCATGGCAGCCGACACCGCCGTTGCCGCGCGACAACCGGCTGCTTTCGCGTCATCGAGCTGTTAAAATGCGGCCCACAACAGGACAAATCGATCGATGGTGAGCGTGATCATTCCAACCCGCGGGCAGGAATCCCCGGTGGTCGCGACGTTGGCGGCGCTGGTTCCCGGCGCGGCGGCGGGGGTCATCAAGGAGGTTCTGCTGGTCGACCGGCCGGGAACCGAGGCGATCGCGCGCGTCGCCGACGTCGCCGGCTGCAATTTCGTGGCGATCGAAGGGTCGCTGACCGAGGCGTTGGCGGCCGGGGCGCGCCAGGCACGGTCCGACTGGCTGATGTTCCTGCATCCCGGCGCCGTGCTCGACCACGGCTGGATCGATGAAACCACCCAGTTCATCCAGACCGTTGCCATGAGCGGGCAACCCCGCGCCGGCGTGTTTCGCTACGCGCGTTCGCCCTACGCGCCGACCTCGCCGCGGGACGCCGCGCAATGGCTGATCCGGCTATTCGCGGGCCCGTTCTCCGACCAGGGGCTATTGATCTCGCGCGCGCATTACGACCGCCTTGGCGGCCATTCGGCGACGGCGCGCCGGCCGGAAGCGCGGCTGCTGTCGCATCTGGGGCGTTCCGGCCGCGCCATGCTGCGCACCCGGATTTTCGTGCCCGCGGGGCCTTAGTTGACTTTAACAATCTTATTAATTGACTCAGTCAAGTTGATGGGCTGACACTGGGGCGGGGCCAAAACCGCACCCCGGAGGCGCCGCGGCAGCCATGACAGCGAACACCGAACCCGTCACAGCGAACACCGAACCCGTCGCGGCCGCGCAGATCGCCGCGGTCCGACACTTCAACCGGCTCTACACGCGAACCATCGGCGTGCTCGACCAGCATCTGTTCGAGAGCGCGTTTTCGCTGACCGAAGCGCGGGTGCTGTTCGAGATCGCGCAGCGCGACAACCCCAGCGCCAAGGAAATCGGCGCGAGTCTCGGGCTCGACGGCGGCTATCTGAGCCGCATCCTGCAGGGCTTTTCCGAACAGGGGCTGCTGACCCGCAAGCCGCTGCCGTCGGACGGGCGCCAGCACGGCCTCAGGCTGACCGCCAGGGGACGCGCGGCCTTCAACGCCCTCGACGACAGATCGCGCGACGACGTGGCCAGCATGCTGGCGCCGCTCGCGGAGAGCTCCCGCGCGCGGTTGGTCGAGGCCATGAAAACCATCGAATGGGTGCTGGCGCCCGGCGCCGGCGGCGACAGCGCGCTGGTGCTGCGCGCGCACCGGCCGGGCGACCTGGGCTGGGTCATTGAGCAGAACGGCGCGACCTACGCCCGCGAGTATGGCTGGGATATTTCCTATGAAGCGCTGGTGGCCGACATCGTCTCGCAATTCGTCCGGCAGTTTGATCCGGCACGCGAGCGCTGCTGGATCGCAGAGGTCGACGGCGCGCGCGTCGGCGCGGTGTTCCTGGTGAAACAGTCCGACGAGGTCGCCAAGCTGCGCCTGCTGCTGGTCGATCCCGCCGCGCGCGGGCTGGGCGTCGGCAAGCGGCTGGTCGCCGAATGCATCGCGTTCGCCCGCGCCTGCGGCTACCGGAAGCTGACGCTGTGGACGCAGGATATCCTGCTGGCGGCGCGGCGGATCTACAGCCATGCCGGATTCGTGCGCGTCGCCGTCGAGCCGCACCGCAGCTTCGGCCAGGACCTCGTCGGCGAGACCTGGGAACTGGATTTGTCGTCCGCCCGCTAGGCTTTCGCCTTGCCGCGCTTCAGGTGTTCGTCGAGCCGCGGCATGATCTCGACAAAATTGCACGGCCGCGTCCGGTAATCGAGCTGCGCGGCCAGGATGCCGTCCCAGCCGTCGCGACAGGCCCCCGGCGATCCGGGCAGGCAGAAAATGAACGTGGTGCCGGCCGTACCCGCGGTGGCGCGGCTTTGAATCGTCGACGTGCCGATCTTGGCGTGACTGAGCATGTGAAACGCGATCGAGAATCCGTCCATGCGCTTGTCGAACAGCGGCTCGATCGCCTCCGGCGTGACGTCGCGTCCGGTGAAGCCGGTGCCGCCGGTCGTGATCACGACATCGACGCCCGGGTCCGCGATCCACGCCTCGACCTTGTCCCGGATCGCCGCGATGTCGTCGCGCACAATCGCGCGCGCGGCGAGACGATGTCCGGCGGCGGTGAGCCGGTCCTGCAGGGTGGCGCCGGATTTGTCGTCATCCAGCGCGCGCGTGTCGGACACGGTCAGGACCGCGATGTTTAGCGCGATGAACGGGGTCGGCTGCTCGGGTGCACTCATCACTACAGGCTGCTCGCGCCGAAGGTGTTGCAAGCCTGCAGCGTGCCCTGCTGATACCCGGTCATGAACCAGCGCTTGCGCTGTTCCGCCGATCCGTGCGTGAACGAGTCCGGCACCACGCGGCCCGTCGTCTGACGCTGCAGCGTATCGTCGCCGATGGCGGAGGCGGTCTGCAGCGCGCCATCGATGTCGCCCGGCTCGATGAAGCCCGGCCGCTTCTTCTCCTCGCGGTTGACCCAGACCCCGGACAGACAGTCCGCCTGCAGTTCGACCTTGACCTGCAGCGCGTTGGACTCCGCCTTGTTCCCGGCCTGCTGCTGCAGCGCCGTCACGCGGGGCAGGATGCCGAGCAGGTTCTGGACGTGGTGTCCGGCCTCATGGGCGATGATGTAGGCTGCGGTGAATTTGCAGGCGCTGCCCGAGCAGCCGTGGAACCGGGTCTCGACCTCGCGAAAGAATCCGGTGTCGAGAAAGATCTGCCGGTCCGGCGGGCAATAGAACGGTCCCATCGCCGACTGCGCCATGCCGCAACGCCCGCCATTGGTGGCGTTGCGGAACAGCACGATGCGGGGGCCCTGATAGGACTTGCCGCTGGCCTGAAAGATTTCCGTCCAGCGATCGTCGATCTCGCCGAGAATGCCCGAAATCATGCTGCCCATTTCGTCGGTCGGCACGCCGGACTTCGCGGGCGCCGACGGCCGGCTGGTCTGGTAGCTCGACGACTGGCCGCCGCTGGTCAGGATTTCCGCGCCGCCGATCAGCACGCGGGGATCGATCCCCACCGCCCAGCCGATCAGACCGAGCACGATGATGGTGCCGATCCCGAGTCCGCCGCCGCCGCCGATCGGCAGGCCGATGCCGCCGCCACCGAGCCCGCCGCCGCTGTCGTCACGACGATCGTCGATGTCGCTGCTGCGACGGAAGTCATCGTAACGCATGAGCATCTCCTGTTGCGGCGGACATGGTCCGGCACCGCGACGCCTCGCTTCCGGCCGTATTCCGGCTCCGGCATTCAAGTCGTTCTACGGCACCGTCACACATTGATAACACCCTCATCAACTACCGCGCCCGGCAAAAAATGCCTAGCACGAACATGCCTAGCATTAAGTCGATTTTTACCTTGGACCGCCATGGTGAGTGCAGTCGGTTTGTTGGTCCCGCGTCGCCGGCTGCGTCGCCTGAGTCAGAGTTTGAGTCATGGGTGTGTCGCGTCGCGGGGCGTCTGCAAAGGCGCCCCGCACTCAATTTGAAGCATCGCCATCGTCCCGCATCATCGTGGGCGATTGCGTCGCAGAAATGTCAAAGCTGCCGGCCGGGTGCGTGGATCTGGTGTTTGCCGATCCGCCCTACAATCTGCAGCTCAAGGGCGACCTCAAGCGCCCCGACGAATCCCACGTCGACGCCGTCAACAACGACTGGGACAAATTCTCGTCATTCGGCGCCTACGACGATTTCACCCGCGCGTGGCTCTTGGCGTGCCGGCGCATCATGAAGCCGTCCGCCACGCTGTGGGTGATCGGCTCCTATCACAACATCTTCCGCGTCGGCGCGATCATGCAG
>JBKQQE010000292.1:0-9876 GCA_052326245.1 Xanthobacteraceae bacterium
GTCGGTCAAGAAATCGGATCGCAGCGGACGAGTCAGGCGCTCTATCCCTCCCCCCGCGAAGCGGTGGGGAGGGAAGGCCGAAGCGAAGCGAAGGCCAGGGTGGGGGGCCTTTCTTGCCGCCCCCCACACCGATGCTCGTTTCACTCGCATCGACCCTCCCCACCATTCGCTTACGCTCGTGGGGCGAGGGATTAAGAAGATGCAGCATACGCGATCGCCCTGCCCTTGTGGGGGAGGGAATAGTCGGTCTTCCACGGTTCAGGATCGCCGCTCCCGGCACACCACGCCCTGGTCGACCAGATCGTCGATCTGGACCTCGGTATAGCCGAACTCGGCGAGCACTTCGGCCGCGTGTTGGCTGAACTTCGGCGGCGTGCCGCGCAGGCTCGCCTGGCTGCGATCGAAGCGAATCGGCGACGCCACACCCTTGTACCAATCCTTCTCGATCACATCGCCGCGATAGGCCACGTGCGGGCTCTGCAGCGCCTTGTCGATGGCCTGGACCGGGCCGGCGGGCAGCCCGGCCGACAGCAGCCGGTCGCACAACGGTTCGGTGTCGTGTTGCGAGAACATCGCTTCGAGCTCGACGCGCAGCGCCTCGCGATTGATGACCCGGTCGCGGTTGCGCGCAAAGCGCGGGTCGGTGCCGAGCTCCGGCCGGCCGATTTCCTTGCACAGCTTGCGGAAGGTGCCGTCGTTGCCGACACCCATGAAAACCTTGCCGTCGCGGGTGGCGAAGATCGCGTAGGGAAACAGATTGGGATGCTCGTTGCCGGTCAGCGCCGGCGGCTTGCCGTGCAGGAAGTAGTTGGCGGCGTGCGGATGCATGATGGCTAGCCCGGTCTCGAACAGCGTGGTCTCGAGAAACTGGCCGAGGCCGGAGCGCTGCCGCTCCGCCAGCGCCATCAGGATGCCGACCGCGGCGAACAGCCCGGTGGAGATGTCGACCAGTGGCACGCCGATGCGCATCGGTCCGCTCTGCGGCGAGCCGGTGGCGGCGATCATTCCGGTCATTGCCTGGATAATGGCGTCGTAGCCGGGATTGCCGCCGCGCGGCCCGTCGCCGCCAAAGCCCGAAATCCGGCAGTGGATCAGGCGCGGAAAGCGCTCGCGCAGCACGTCGTTGCCGATGCCCCATTTGTCGAGCGTGCCGGGCTTGAAGTTCTCGATCAGGACGTCGGCGTCCCTGAGCATCGTCATCAGCACCTCGCGGCCGCCGGGCGAGGCGAGGTCGAGCCCGATCGAGCGCTTGTTGCGGTTGATGCCGATGAAGTACGCGGCGTCGCCGTCGTGAAACGGAGGGCCCCATTCGCGCACTTCGTCGCCGGCCGGCGGCTCGACCTTGATGACGTCGGCGCCGTGATCGGCGAGCAGCTGGGTGCAATAGGGCCCGCCGAGCACGCGGGTCAGGTCGATCACGCGCAGGCCCACCATGGCACCGGAGGCAGCTTCTGAACTCATGAGGTCAATCCTGGTTGGGAGACGCGATTGCTAGCGTCGGGACACCGAGTGCCAACCTCTATCGCCGGCGGCCGGCTGCGACCAGCCGCTTTCCGTCATGGCGCCGTGCCCCCAAAGCGGGCCGCGCGCATGCCATCGCGCGGTCTGCTGCAAGCAAAATCTCGGAACGAGGAATCAACGCGCCGCAATCAGCGGCGGGGAAATGGTGGAGCCAGGCGGGATCGAACCGCCGACCTCTTGCATGCCATGCAAGCGCTCTCCCAGCTGAGCTATGGCCCCGAAATCCGCGCCCCCGGCAAATCAGTCGGCGGGCGGCGAAACCCTGAACACAGTTCAGGATTTATCTCAAGTCTCTTCGTCGCCGCCGACGTCGCCGATGATGTCGGTGACGTCCTCATCACCCTCTTCCTCGTCGGGAATGAAGGTGGAATCGTCATCGTCGTCGTCATCGAGCGTGTCGTCGATCTCGATATCGTCCTCGGTCTCCGGCACCGCGACCTTGCCGGTGGCCTCCTCGGCGTCGGCTTCTTCCAGCGGCACCGTTTCCATTTCGGCAGCCTCGGGGGCGACGTCCGCCACCGCCTCGCTGGCGCGCGCCGCCTCGCCGCGACCGCGGCTCGGCGCCACCGGCGCAATCGGCACCACCTCGCCGGTATAGGGCGAGATCACCGGATTCTTGTTGAGATCGTAGAACTTCTTGCCTGTCGTGGGACAGATGCGTTTGGTTCCAAGCTCGGATTTGGCCACGTCGAGGTCCTGAGGATTGTCCTGAAAAATCGGTGCTTCACTTGGCTAGTTGGCGCGCCGCTGTCAATAGCGTGTTTCGAATGCGGCGCTGCCCTGCACCGGTGGGGTGGATCCGACATTCGCCAATCGCGCGCCGTGACGGCGTCCCGTGGGCATGGTACCAGCGCCCCGTCCCCCGACCGCAGGCCACGATCTGCCGCAAGCCGGGACGTTCAAGGAGGACCTGTCTTGAGTCATGCCGGCCAGCCAAGCCCGCTCGAGGCGCGATCGAGCCCCGCTTTGAGCGGCGAGGCGCGCGTGCCGGGGGACAAGTCGATTTCCCACCGCGCCCTGATCCTGGGGGCCCTGGCGGTCGGCGAAACCCGGATTACCGGCCTGCTGGAAGGCGAGGACGTCCTCAATACCGCCAAGGCCATGCGGGCGCTGGGCGCCAGCGTCGTGCGCAGCGGCGACGGGGCGTGGACGGTGCGCGGCGTCGGCGTTGCGGGGTTCGCGGAGCCGGCTGCGCCGCTCGATTTCGGCAATTCCGGCACCGGATGCCGCCTCGTCATGGGCGCGGTCGCCGGCTGCCCCATCACCGCGACCTTCGACGGCGACGCTTCCCTGCGCAAGCGGCCGATGCGGCGGATTCTAGATCCGCTGGAACTGATGGGGGCCCGCGCCCTGCAGGCGGCCGAGGGCGGACGGCTGCCGCTGGTGCTGCAAGGCGCGCGCGATCCGATCCCGATCGTCTACACCTCGCCGGTGGCGTCCGCCCAGATCAAGTCCGCGGTGCTGCTGGCCGGCCTCGCCGCCCCCGGCGTCACCACCGTGATCGAGCCGGAAGCGAGCCGCGACCACACCGAGGTGATGCTTTCGCATTTCGGCGCCGACATCGTCTCAGTGCGCGACGGCGCCCATGGGCGCAGGATCTCACTGCAGGGCCAGCCGGAACTGCACGGCGCGCCGGTGGTGGTGCCCGCCGATCCGTCGTCGGCGGCATTCCCGCTGGTGGCGGCGCTCCTGGTCGAGGGCTCCGACATCGTGCTGACCGACGTGATGACCAATCCGCTGCGCACCGGGCTGTTCGCGACGCTGCGCGAGATGGGCGCCCAGATCGAGGAGCGCCACGCCCGCAGCGACACCGGCGAGCCGATGGCCGAGCTGCGCGTGCGCGCCTCGCAGCTGCGCGGCGTCGAGGTGCCGCCGGAACGCGCGCCGTCGATGATCGACGAGTACCTGGTGCTGGCGGTCGCCGCCGCCTTCGCCGAAGGCACCACCACCATGCGCGGCCTGAAGGAACTGCGGGTCAAGGAATCCGACCGCCTCGCGGCCACCGCCGAGATGCTGCGCGTCAACGGCGTCGGCGTGCAGATCGTCGGCGACGATCTCATCGTCGAGGGCCGCGGCCACGTCCCGGGCGGGGGCCTGGTCGCCACCCATATGGACCATCGCATCGCCATGTCGGCGCTGGTGATGGGGCTCGCCGCCGACGCCGCGGTGCGGATCGACGACGCCAGCTTCATCGCCACCAGCTTCCCCGACTTCGTGCCGATGATGCGGCGGCTGGGAGCCGAGCTTTCATGATCATCGCGATCGACGGACCGGCGGCGTCGGGCAAGGGCACGCTGGGCAAGCGGCTGGCGGCGCATTACGGCTACCGTCACCTCGATACCGGCGTGATCTACCGCGCCGTGGCCCATGCGCTGATCGAGGCCGGCGCCGACCTCACCGACGAGGCCCGCGCGGTGGCCGCCGCCCGGGCGCTCGATCCGGCCGGTTTCGACAATCCGGCGCTGAAGAGCCAGGCGACCGGCGACGCCGCCTCGGTGGTATCGGCGATCCCGGCGGTGCGCACCGCGCTGGTGGCGTTTCAGCGCGATTTTGCCGCCCGCCCGCCGGGCGCGGTGCTGGACGGCCGCGACATTGGAACCGTGATCTGCCCGCAGGCGGAGGTAAAGATCTTCGTGGTGGCCGACCCCGCGGTGCGGGCGCGGCGCCGCGCCCTGGAGGCGCGGGGCCGCGGCGAACCGGCGGACGAAGCCGCCATCCTGGCCGACATCCTGCGCCGCGACGAGCGCGACCGCGGCCGCGCTGTCGCGCCGCTCAAGCCCGCCGCCGATGCGCACTTGCTCGACAATACCCATTTGGATATAGAAGGCGGCGTCCGGGCTGCCATCGCAATTGTCGAGGCCGTCCGAGCGGGCCGGTCCAGGGTCTGACACCCTGCCGTCATTGGAGGAATGCCCGCTCCCGGTTTCTGGCTCGATCGGCCTCAGGCGCCCTTTGCCTGATCCTTCCGGACGAAAATAACTGACGAACATAACCAACGCATCATTCGCGCGGGCAACGTGCCGGCCCGCCTTGCAGTTCGCCTCGTGCTGGCTTCGCGCCTCATGACGCGCTCGCGGGGCGGTCGCTCAGGACCGCGGACCCTGGCCTCGCTCGGATGATGTGCCCGTAACCCGAACTGCCGGCAACGCCCCGCAATCTGGAGAACCAATGGCTGCATCTACCGCTACCTCTTACACCCCCTCGCGCGAGGATTTCGCCGCGATGCTCGACGAGAGCATCGGCAGCGGCAATCTGCAGGAAAGCTCCGTCATCAAGGGCAAGGTCGTCGCGATCGAGAAGGACATGGCCGTCATCGACGTCGGCCTGAAGACCGAAGGCCGCGTGGCGCTTCGGGAATTCGCCGGTCCCGGCCGCGAGAGCACCCTGAAGGTCGGCGACGAGGTCGAAGTGTTCCTCGACCGCATCGAGAACGCGCTCGGCGAAGCCGTGCTGTCGCGCGACAAGGCGCGCCGCGAAGAGAGCTGGGGCAAGCTCGAGAAGGCATTCCAGAACAACGAGAAGGTCACCGGCGTGATCTTCAACCAGGTCAAGGGCGGCTTCACGGTCGACCTCGACGGCGCGGTGGCGTTCCTGCCCCGCTCGCAGGTCGACATTCGCCCGATCCGCGACGTTGGCCCGCTGATGAACAACTCGCAGCCGTTCCAGATCCTGAAGATGGACCGCCGCCGCGGCAACATCGTGGTGTCGCGCCGCACCGTGCTGGAAGAGACCCGCGCCGAGCAGCGCCAGGAACTGGTGCAGAACCTCGAAGAGGGCCAGGTCATCGACGGCGTCGTCAAGAACATCACCGACTACGGTGCGTTCGTCGACCTCGGCGGCATCGACGGCCTGCTGCACGTCACCGACATCGCCTGGCGCCGCGTCAATCACCCGACCGAGGTCTTGACCATCGGCCAGACGGTGAAGGTCAAGATCATCAAGATCAACCACGAGACCCACCGCATTTCGCTCGGCATGAAGCAGCTGCTGGATATCCGTGGCAGGGCATCGAGGCCAAGTATCCGCTCGGCGCCCGCTTCACCGGCCGCGTCACCAACATCACCGACTACGGCGCGTTCGTCGAACTCGAACCGGGCATCGAAGGCCTGATCCACGTCTCGGAGATGTCGTGGACCAAGAAGAACATGCATCCCGGCAAGATCGTCTCGACCTCCCAGGAGGTCGAGGTGCAGGTGCTCGAGGTCGATTCCTCGAAGCGGCGCATCTCGCTCGGTCGCAAGCAGACCATGCGCAACCCGTGGGAAACCTTCGTCGAGAAGTATCCGGTCGGCGCCACAGACGAAGGCGAGGTCAAGAACAAGACCGAGTTCGGCCTGTTCCTCGGCCTCGACGGCGACGTCGACGGCATGGTCCACCTTTCCGACCTCGACTGGAAGCTTCCGGGCGAGCAGGTGATCGACAACTTCAAGAAGGGCGACATGGTCAAGGCCGTGGTGCTCGACGTCGATGTCGAAAAGGAACGCATCTCGCTCGGCATCAAGCAGCTGGAAGGCGATCCGTTCGCCGAGCCGGGCGATGTCAAGAAGGGCGCGGTCGTGACCTGCGAGGTGCTCGACGTCAAGGAAGGCGGCATCGACGTCCAGATCGTCGGCACCGACTTCACCACCTTCATCAAGCGCTCCGAACTCGCCCGCGACCGCTCCGAGCAGCGTTCCGAGCGGTTCGCGGTCGGCGAGAAGGTGGATGCCCGCGTCATCCAGTTCGACAAGAAGGCCCGCAAGGTCCAGGTGTCGATCAAGGCGCTGGAAGTGGCCGAAGAGAAGGAAGCCATCGCGCAGTACGGCTCCTCGGATTCGGGCGCGACCCTGGGCGACATTCTCGGCACCGCGCTCAAGCAGCGCGACAAGTAACCTCGCGCCGGCTCAAAGCCGACGCGAACCAGGGCTCCGGCGCCGCCGGAGCCCTTTTTCTTTGCCGGTACGGTTGCGATGCGGCCGGAGGGTGCCGAAGGCCGGGCGGCGGCAGGCCGCGCGGGATAAATTTTCCGGCGGCAAGCCATGCCGGCGGCGCCGGAAAGTGCTAATCATCGGCGTCCAGTCGGCGGCACCATGCTTTCATCATATTGCATTGCAATTGATCCGATCGGGACACGACTTTTCAATGCCAGGCGGCCATCACGGCGGACTGCGATCCGCAGCGCCGGACCACCGCCCAGCAGCTCTGGAGACCCTGATGTCATTCGAAACCGATGCGATCGTCGACCGGCGCCGGATGCGCCGCAAGCTGACGTTCTGGCGCGTCGCGGCGGTCGTGATCGCCATCGCCGCCATCGTGACCGTGGCCGTCGTCGCCACGCCGGCGGGCCGCGACGCCCTGACCGGGCGCAGCGCCATCGCCCGCGTCAACATCGAAGGCCTGATCCGCAGCGACCAGGAGCGCGTCGAGGCGCTGGAGCGGCTGGAGAAGTCGTCGGCGCCGGCCGTCATCATCCACATCAATTCGCCCGGCGGCACCACCGCCGGCTCCGAGCAGCTCTACGATTCGCTGATCCGGCTCAAGGCCAAGAAGCCGCTGGTGGTGGTGGTGGAAGGGCTCGCCGCCTCGGGCGGCTATATCGCCGCGCTGGCCTCGGACCACATCGTGGCGCAGCAGAGCTCGCTGGTCGGCTCGATCGGCGTGCTGTTCCAGTTTCCCAACGTCTCCGAGCTCCTGAAGACGGTCGGCGTCAAGGTCGAGGAGGTCAAATCCTCGCCGCTGAAGGCCGCCCCCAACGGTTTTGAGCCGACCAGCCCAGAAGCACGCGCCGCGCTGGAGATGCTGGTGAAGGACTCCTACGCCTGGTTTCGCGACTTGGTGAAGGACCGCCGCCACCTGGATGACAACGGCTTGCAAACCGTCGCCGACGGGCGGGTGTTCACCGGCCGGCAGGCGATCGGGCTGAAGCTGATCGACCAGCTCGGCGACGAAAAGACCGCCATCGCCTGGCTGGAAGCCGAGAAGAAGATTTCCAGCGACCTGCCGGTTCGCGACTACAAACTGACGCCGCGGTTCGGCGACATGACCTTTTTGCGCTCCGCGGCCGCGATCACGCTCGACGCCATGGGGCTCGGCGCGGTGGCGCGGCGGCTTGAGCAGACGGGCGTCATACAAGCGGTCGATCGCGTCGGCCTCGACGGCATGCTCGCACTGTGGCAGCCACCCGCCAATTCGAACTAAATGCAGTGAATCGGGTTTCAGCGTCGCAGCGGAGACGCCGCAGCCCGATTTTCCCCCGCGGTGGCGGCGATTGATGGGCCTCGAATTCAATTAACGTCTTGACAGTTCCTTGTGTTTTCACGGAAATGGAAGCCCGCAGGATCACGGACCCGGGTGTCGATGATTAAATCCGAACTCGTTCAGCGTATCGCCGAACATAATCCGCACCTCTATCAGCGCGACGTCGAGAACATCGTGAACGCGATTCTCGATGAGATCGTGGCCGCGCTCGCGCGCGGCGATCGGGTCGAGCTGCGCGGCTTCGGCGCCTTTTCCGTCAAGCATCGGCCGGCGCGCGCCGGCCGCAACCCGCGCACCGGGGAACACGTGCCTGTCGATCAGAAGAGCGTGCCGTTCTTCAAGACCGGCAAGGAAATGCGCGAACGCCTGAACCGCGAAGCCGGCAGCGAAGCGCCCGGCGCACCGTAAGTCGACCGGCGAGCAGGCCGCCACGTTGCCGCCCGATCGCGCCGTTATCGACCACGCAGCGCGTCATCGACTTGTCGGCCGCGGCACCGACGACCGGGGGTTGAGCATTTGGTCCGGGCCGGTGGTCGGCGCAGCGTCAAGGCAACGGGTTGCATCGGGCCAGGAGCGGGACGCACTGCTGAGCTTTTGTGCAGGCGCCGGGCTGGCTGTTGAGGAATCATGGTTCGCAAGATCGTCAATGCCCTGGTCTGGATTCCGCTGGCGGCGATCTCCGTCGTGTTCGCGGTGGCCAACCGCCATCTGGTGACGGTGTCGTTCGATCCGTTCGACAGCGCGGCCCCCGCCGTCGCGGTCACCCTGCCGCTGTTCGCCGTGATCATCGCGGCGGTGGCGCTCGGCGTGGTCGCCGGCGGTGCCGCGACCTGGTTCCGGCAGGGCCGCTGGCGCCGCGCCGCGCGCCGGCACGAGGCCGACGCCCGGGAGGCCCGGACCCAGCTGGCGAACCTGCGGCCCGCCGGGGGCGCGGCCGACGCCCCCCGCGCCATGCTCGGGCGCGGCGCGCCCTGAGGCTTGGCCCGATCCGGCGAGACAAGGCCGGCGCAACGTTGTAGAAGGCGGCCCAGCCGCAGCCTCACCCCCATCAGCAGCATGATTTACCGCGTGACCTTGGAAATTCCGATTCTGTGATGCACCCGCTCGTCAAGATCTGTGGCCTGTCCACGCGCGAGACCCTCGACGCGGCACTCGACGCCGGCGCCGACATGGTGGGCTTCGTGTTCTTCGAGCCCTCGCCGCGGCACCTCGAGCTTGCCGCCGCCCGCGAGCTCGGCCGCATCGCGGACGGCCGCGCGGTCAAGGTGGCGCTGACGGTGGATGCCGACGATGCCCGCCTGGCCGGGATCATCGAGGCGCTCGCCCCGCGGATCCTGCAGCTCCACGGTCGCGAAACTGTGGCGCGGGTGCGCGACATCAGGCGCCGCTTCGGACTGCCGGTGATGAAGGCGGTGGCGATCGAGACCGCCGCCGACCTGGGCGGCGTGGCCGACTACGCCACGGCGGCCGACTACATCCTGTTCGATGCCCGCGCGCCGAAGGAGGCGACGCGGCCCGGCGGCCTTGGCCGCGCGTTCGACTGGCAGATCCTGCACGGCCTCGACCTGCCGGTGCCGTTCCTGCTGTCGGGCGGGCTCGATGCCGACAATGTGGCGCGGGCGATCGCCATCACCCGTCCGCACGGGGTCTCCTGTAGCTCCAACTCCAATCGCGATGTTTAGAGCGTGCAAGCTCATATGTCCTCGTTGAATTCCTTCCGAAGCAAGAGCTCTCAATGCGGCCAGATTCTGGGCTAATCCTACGGCGCAGATTATCTCCGCTAGCTCGCGGGCGGTCTTAATTCCGAGTATTTTGACGGCAAGCTTCGCTATCGGATTGGAAGCTGTTGCCCCTCCGACAATTCCAACCGCCATCGGCATTTCTAACGTTCCAACGAGATCGCCCTCATCACTCTTCTCCCAAACGGTTAGAGGAGTATAATGCCCTGACCTTGCAGCATATGAATGAGCTCCAGCTTCAATCGCTCGAGTGTCATTTCCTGTAGCAAGCACAACCGCTGTCACCCCGTTCATTATGCCCTTGTTGTGGGTAGCACATCTGAACGGGTCAGCGGCAGCGAATTCGTAAGCGCAAAGGATTCCGTTCACCACGTCGTCG
>JBKQQE010000293.1:0-10287 GCA_052326245.1 Xanthobacteraceae bacterium
TATGCCGACGTGTTCTTCATCCTGACGGTATTCTACCTGTTTCTCGCCACGCTGGTGTTCTTCGTCGACCGGCCCGCGGTCGCCGGCGCGCCCTCCGACGCGCATTAACCTGATCGGCGCGCCGCCAGCGGCGCGCCCGCCGGCATCGTTCCGTTCTGCCCGGCATGCGCAGCGACCGGTTGCCTTGAGGCGCGCGCTGCGGGCATGGTGCCGCCGCAGCGCAACTCGCGGATCGGGATCACATGAGCTTCATCACCGGGGTCGGATTGACGCCGTTCGGCCGGCATGACGGCCGCACCACGCTCGACCTGATGAGCGAGGCGGCGCAGGCCGCGCTCACTGACGCGGGGCTCGAACGGGGCGACATCGACGGCCTGTTGTGCGGCTATTCCACGACGATGCCGCATTTGATGCTGGCCACCGTGTTCGCCGAACATTTCGGCCTGCGACCTTGCTATGCCCACGCCATCCAGGTCGGCGGCGCCACCGGCGTCGCGATGGCGATGCTGGCCCATGAGCTGGTCGCGGCGGGAACGGCCCGCAACGTGCTCGTGGTCGCGGGCGAGAACCGCCTCAGCGGGCAGGCGCGCGACAATGCGATGCAGACGCTGGCCCAGGTCGGCCATCCCGACTTCGAGGTGCCGCTCGGGCCGACCATTCCCGCCTATTATGCCCTGCTCGCCTCGCGCTACATGCACGCGTTCGGCGCTCGCGAGCAGGACCTCGCCGAATTCGCGGTGCTGATGCGACGGCATGCGGCGGATCATCCCGGCGCGCAGTTTCGCGAGCCCATAACGGTTGCCGACGTGATGGCGTCGCGCGCCATCGCCACGCCGCTGAAGCTGCTGGATTGCTGCCCGGTGTCGGACGGGGGCGCGGCATTGATCGTCAGCGGGGAGACGGTCGGCGATCATCGCGTCCGGATCCGCGGCTGCGGCCAGGCGCACCTGCACCAGCATGTTTCGGCGCTGCAGGATATCGCCGCCAGCGGTGCCGCGGCCGCTTTCGATCGCGCCCGCGCGCGCTCGGGCGTCGCCGTGGGCGACATCCGTTATGCCGCCATCTATGACAGCTTCACCATCACCCTGACCATTCTGCTCGAGGAACTGGGCTTTGCGGCCCGCGGCGAGGCGGCGGCGCGGGCTCGCGCCGGATATTTCGGCCCTCGCGGCGAGGTGCCGCTCAACACCCACGGCGGGCTGTTGAGCTACGGGCATTGCGGTTGCGGCGGCGCCATGGCGCATCTGGTCGAAACCCACCTGCAGATGACCGGGCGGGCGCAAGCGCGTCAGGTTCGCGACGCCTCGGTGGCGCTGCTGCATGGCGACGGCGGCGTGCTGTCGTCCCATGTCAGTCTCGTGCTGGAGCAGGTGCGATGAGCGATCTGGGGCACGCCGACTGGACCACCGGCGCCGCGGCGATCGGCTACCAGTCGTGTCCGGCTTGCGCCGCGGTCTGGTACTTCCGCCGCGGCTTTTGTCCGGCCTGCGCCGCGGCGCCGCCGCTGGATCATCGCTCAAGGGGAAGCGGCGTCGTCCACGCGGTGACGCTGGTCTGTCGCGCGGCGACGCCGGAGGCGAAGGCGCATGTGCCGTACATGATCGTGCTGGTTGACGTCGCCGAGGGCTTTCGCATGATGGCGCATGGCGACAAGGATCTCGCCATCGGCGATCAGGTGACCGCGCGATTCGAGCGCTTCGCGGGTCGCATCGTGCCGTACTTCGCCAGCAATGCGGATCAATGAGCGACGGCAGCTAGTTCCCCGCCGATCGGGTGTCGCGCCGCTTGCAAAAGGCGAAGGGCCCGGCGTGTTCGCGCCGAGCCCTTCTCATGATCAGTATCAGCCGGCCTGTAAGCCGGGTTCTGTAGGGCACCGCGCGCTTGCGCGCGCGATACGCGACGGTCATTCCTCTGGGACCGCGCTTGCACGCGGCCTCAAGCAACCTACCCGAACGGTCGAGCCAGACATGCCCTGCGGAGTTATCGCCCGATGAGCGAACTGTCCGCGATGCCGTTCCTATTCGGTTTTGCTCCCGGTGGGGTTTGCCATGCCGCCTCCGTTGCCGGAGACGCGGTGCGCTCTTACCGCACCTTTTCACCCTTACCTGCGCCGCGGCGCCGGCGGTTCGTTCTCTGTGGCACTTTCCCTAAGGTCGCCCCCGCCGGACGTTATCCGGCACCGTTTGTCCATGGAGCCCGGACTTTCCTCTCCCGCGACCTTTCGGCCGTTGCGGGAGCGACCGTCCGGCCGACTGACAGCTATGTCATGGAGTGGGGCGGCAGCGGGGTCAAGTGCGGCGGGGTTTGGGGCAGGCTGGCGATCAGCTCGTCCAGGGTCTCAAGCGTCGAGGCGTCGGCGACGCCGTCGACCCGTTCGGGGCGGAAATGGCGCTGGAAGGCGGTGACGATCTCCATCGTGGCGGCGTCGTACTGGCCGTTCCGCGGGGCGCCATAGCCGTAGAAAACCAGCTTTTCCTGCAACGCCAGGACCTCGGGGCCGCCGGATCCCAGGGTCAGGACGGCGCCGCGGGTGATCAGCGCCGGACGCACCCAGTGGCCGACGCCGGAATTGGCCAGCAGCCGCCACGGGAATTTTTCCCCGGGATCCTTCTTTCGCTGCGGCGCCACGTCGGAATGCGCCAGCACGCGCACGCGCGCGACCGCGCGGCGCAGCATGATGCCGCGGCACAGCGCGATCACCGCCGCGATCTGGCGCGGCGGAAAATCCGGATAGCCCCAATCATGGCCGCCATTGACGATCTCGACGCCGATCGAGCAGGAGTTTATGTCGGCCTCGCCGCCCCATGACGCCGTTCCGGCGTGCCAGGCCCGCTGCGCCTCGCGCACGCATTGCACGATGCGGCCGTCTTCCAGCACCACGTAGTGGGCGGAAACCTCGGTGCCGGCCTTGCAGAGCCGCGTCAGCGCGCCTTCGGCGTCAGCCATGCCGGTGTAGTGCAGCACGATCATGTCCGGCACGCGGTTGTTGCGCCGATCGCCGTAATTGGCCGAAGGGATGACATCGGAAACGACCGATGAATCCGGCATGAATGTCTGCATGTCAGCGTGGACCCAAGGGGACGGCAGGGCGCGCGGTCGCTTGGATGCGACGTCAGCGGTTGCGAGCGACCCCAATCCCATTCCCCAACCCCACGTAGCAGACAAACCCGGCAGGAGAGCGGCGATCACCCGGCTTTCGGACGACGTTACCCGATTCGATCCGGGTGTGATCCATCGCGGCGTCATCCGGGCGAACGACGAAACAGCAGTCAGTGACTTGAAAACCGGAAACGCGGCGAAAGCCGTCGAGACACCGCCGCAGTAGCCGGGAACATCCCTTTGCCACTATCCTGCCATGATCTGCCCGATGCAAATGATTTGCGCGACCGGCGTGGCGCTATCCACACCCGGCCACCTCCGGCGCGACCGTCCCGGGACCCTCGCGCAGGCCTTCGACAAAATGCCGTGAGCCGGCAAAGTCCGGGCCGAGTTTCAACGATTCCTTAACGTTAACCCTTGTTACTGAGGGGTGGCCGCCCGGTCTCCGGAGCAGTCTTCGCGATGGTTCGGACGTGGTTTTCGTCCGCGTTCCATCCGTCGGCGGCGGGCGTCCCGGTCTTCCCGGCCGGCAATCCGGGCTGCCCTGGGTCCTTCACGGCCCGGGTTCGGTCGTGAAGGTCGGGACGGTCACGGAGTGTCACTGTCGGTCGCTTAATTCGATGATTGGCCAGCAAATCCGATGTGGACGCCAGCATGCCTTCGATGCCTTTCGTGGTCGGAGCGAGAACGCGTGCCTTGCCCGGCGCCGCCGCGACCGCCATGGCGCACGCGGTTTCCGGGAGCCGACCGATGCGGTCCGTGAAAAACTGGTTGGCGGCCGAAGCGCGCGACGGCGTCGCGCCGGCGCGCGTTCCGTCACCGTCCACGAGTTGGAGACACATGCCGTGAGGGCCCGTCATATTCCCGTGCTCGGCCGCCAGGCCGTGGACGCGCTTTTGCCGCGCGACGGCGGCGTTTATGTCGACGCGACGTTCGGCGCGGGCGGCTACTCCGAGCTGATTCTCGCGGTACCGGGCACGCGGGTGATCGGCATCGACCGCGACCGCTCGGCGATCGCCGGCGGCTTCGCCCTGGTCGATGCCGCGGCCGGGCGGCTCGCCTTGGTCGAGGATCGATTTTCCAATCTCGACCATGTCTGCGCGGCGCAGGGGCAGGCGGCAGTCGACGGCATCGTCATGGATGTCGGCGTGTCGTCGATGCAGTTGGATCAGCCTGACCGCGGCTTCTCGTTCCGGTTCGACGGCCCGCTCGACATGCGCATGGGGCACGAGGGTCCGACCGCCGCGGATGTGATCGCCGTCGCCTCCGAGACCGAGCTCGCGCGCGTCATTTACATCTTCGGCGAGGAGCGGCATTCGCGCGGGATCGCGCGCGCCATTGTCGCCGCGCGTCGCGAAAGCGCGATCACCACGACCCGCGCGCTCGCCGATATCGTTTCACGGGTGGTCCGCGCCCGCCCGCACGAGATTCATCCCGCGACCCGGACGTTCCAGGCGTTGCGAATCCTCGTCAACGAGGAGCTCGACGAGTTGCAGACGGCGCTCGGCGCCGCGGAGCGCGTGCTGAGATCCGGCGGACGGCTCGCGGTGGTCTCGTTCCACTCGCTCGAGGACCGGATCGTGAAGTCGTTCCTGACCGCGCGCGGCAAGGCCGCCGGCGGGTCGCGTCACCTGCCGGAGGTTGCCAGCCGCGCGCCGAGCTTTGCGATCCTCACCAAGCGACCGGTGACGCCGGACGCCGCCGAAATGGATGCCAATCCGCGCTCCCGCTCCGCCAAGCTGCGGGTCGCGGAGCGCACCGATGCGCCCGCCCACGCCGGCGAGACCGGGGCGCAGTGGCCGTCACTGGCCGACGTGCTGAGGGGGGGCTGAACGTGCGGATCGTCCACCTGTTCGTGATCTGCGCGCTGGTCTTCGCGGCGGCCTACGTCTACCGGATCAAGATGGAATCCACCGTGCGCACCGAGAAGGTGCTGCGGCTGCGGGCCGAGATTCGCGAGCAGCGCGACGCCATCGCCACGTTGCGCGCCGAATGGTCGAAGCTGGAGGCGCCGCTGCGGCTGCAGGGGCTCGCGGACCGGCATCTCGAACTGAAGCCGGTCGAAAGCTCGCAATATGATACCCTGAAGTCCCTGCCGGAACGCCCGCCGAGCTTCGTGCGCCCGGGCGCGCCCGATCCGATCGGCGCCATGCTCGACACCTTCGATCCCAACAGCATCACCGGCTCGGTGTCGGTCAAACCGCAGGAGACGGCGCAGTGACCGAGGCAGCCCTCACCGTCCCACGACCGACGCTGCCGTTGCGTCAGCGGCTGATCCGCGGGCTGCTGTACGGCCGCAAGGATCGCAGCGCCAAGGCGCGCGCGCGGGTCGGCTTCACGATGCTGGTGTTCGCCGCGGTCTATGCCGTCATCGCGGCGCGCCTCGTCATGTACGCGGTGGTCGGCGACAATCACGGCATGCGCCGCGGCGTCGCGCAGGACGCCACCGCCACGGCGCGGCCCGATATCGTCGACCGCAACGGCGAAATTCTCGCCACCGACGTCAAGGCGCCTTCGCTGTTCGGAGAGCCGCGCCGGATCATCGACACCGACGAGGCGATCGAGCTGCTGACCGCGACGCTGCCTGATCTGGAAACCGGCGAAGTGCGCCAGCGGCTGTCGTCGCGCAAGGGCTTCGTCTGGCTGAAGCGCGAGATCACGCCGCAGCAGCAGCAGGAAATCCATCGGCTCGGCATCCCCGGAATCGGATTCCTCAGGGAGAACAAGCGGGTCTACCCCTCGGGGCCGGAGGTGGCGCATCTGATCGGGCTCGTCAACATCGACAACCAGGGCATTGCCGGCATCGAGAAATGGCTCGACAGCAACGGGCTCGCCGATCTGCACCGCGCCGGCTTCGCCAGCGATCGTCAGCAGCAGCCGGTGGAACTGTCGGTCGACCTGCGCGTCGAGCACGCGCTGCGCGATGAATTGATGAAGGCGCGCGACAAATTCCATGCCAAGGCGGCCTCGGGCGTGGTCAGCAATGTCCGCACCGGTGAGATCGTGGCCCTGGTCTCGCTGCCGGACTTCGACCCGAACAATCCGCGCGAGGCCCATGACCCCGACCGCATCAACCGGCTGACCACCGGCGTCTACGAGATGGGATCGACCTTCAAGGCCTTCACGCTGGCGATGGCGCTGGATTCCGGCAAGGCCAACCTGAACTCCATGTTCGACGACCGCGGACCACTGCACTACGGCAAGTTCACGATCCACGACGACGAACCGAAGGGCCGCTTCATCAACATGAAGGAGGTGTTCACGTTCTCGTCGAACATCGGCGCGGCCCGCATCGCGCTTGCGCAGGGCGTCGAGGCGCACAAGGCGTTCCTCGGCAAGATGGGGCAGTTGCAGCGGCTGCGCACCGAATTGCCGGAAAGCGCGGCGCCGCTGGTGCCGCACCGCTGGGGCGAACTCAATACCGTGACCATCGCCTTCGGCCATGGCGTGGCGGTGGCGCCGCTGCAGGCGGTGATGGGCATCGACGCCCTGGTGAACGGCGGCTATCTGATCCCGCCGACGTTCCTGAAACGCTCCGAGGCGGAGGCAATGGCGATGGCCAAGCGCGTCATCAAGCCGGATACCAGCGACAAGATGCGCTTCCTGATGCGCCTGAACGCCGAAATCGGCACCGCGCGAAAGGCCGACGTTCCTGGCTATTACATCGGCGGCAAGACCGGCACCGCCGAAAAGGTGGTCAACGGCCGCTATGTCAAGAAGCGCGTGCTCACCGCGTTCACCGCGATCTTTCCCGCCGACAGTCCGCGGTACCAGCTTCTGGTCATGCTGGACGAACCGCAGTCGCTGCCCGAAACCCACGGCTTCATCACCTCCGGCTGGAACGCCGTTCCGACCGGCGGCAAGGTGATTTCGCGGATCGCGCCGCTTCTCGGCATCGAACCGCGTTTCGACCTGCCGCCCGCGGAGCGCCTTATTCTTGCGACATCGAAGGAAAGTCGCTAAGCGCAGGCGCGCCGCCGTCGGCGGGCGCCAGACCGCCCGGCCGATTGAATGCGTGAGCGTTGACAGGAGATGGCGCTGACATGAGACTGCGCGACCTTCTCGGCGATGATGCCGGTCTCGACGCGGCGACGGGCGACGTTGCGCTTTCCGGCATCGCCGTCGACAGCCGCGCGGTCAAGCCCGGCGACGTGTTTTTCGCGCTCGCAGGCGCCAAGGTCGACGGCACGCGCTTTGCCGCCCAAGCGGTCGCCGCCGGCGCGGTGGCCGTGGTGGGCGACGCGCAGGCGCAGCTCGACGCCGGCGCGCTCGCCATTCCCGTCGTCCGCCTTGCCAATCCCCGGCGCGCCCTGGCGCGGGCCGCCGCGCGGTTGTTTCCGCGCCAGCCCGCGACTGTCGCGGCCGTCACCGGCACCAGCGGCAAGACGTCGGTTGCGGCGTTCACGCGCCAGATCTGGCAGGCGCTGGGGTTTGCGTCCGCCAGCATCGGGACCGTCGGCCTGGTCACGCCGACCCGCGCGGTCTACGGCTCGCTGACGACGCCGGACCCGATCGCGTTGCACCGGATGCTCGACGAACTGGCGGGCGAGGGCATCACCCATCTCGCGCTCGAGGCCTCTTCGCACGGCCTCGATCAGTTCAGGCTCGATGGGGTGCGAGTCAGCGCCGGCGCGTTCACCAATCTCTCGCGCGACCACATGGATTATCATCCGACGCTGGAGCACTATCTCGCGGCCAAGCTGCGGCTGTTCAGCGATCTGGTCGTACCCGACGGCGTGGCGGTGGTGGCGGCCGATCATGCCCAGGCGGAGGCCGTGATCGCCGCGGCACGGGCGCGCCGGCTGCGCCTCCTCACGGTCGGACGGCAGGGCGATCCGACCGCCGGCATTCGCCTCGTCGACGCGGCCATCGACGGCTTCGGGCAGCGCCTGACGCTCGACCATGCCGGCCGGAGCTACGCGCTGCGGCTGCCTCTGGTCGGCGAATTCCAGATCGAGAACGCGCTGGTCGCGGCTGGACTCGCGCTCGGCACCGGCGGCGACGCGGCGACGGTTTTCGCGGCGCTGGAGCGGCTCGAAGGCGCCAAGGGGCGCCTCGAACTGGTCGGCAAGCGCAACGGCGCGCCGGTCTTCGTCGACTATGCCCACAAGCCCGACGCGCTGGAGAAGGCGCTGCTGGCGCTGCGGCCCTATGCGCTGGGGCGCCTCGTGGTGGTGTTCGGCGCCGGCGGTGATCGTGACGCGGGCAAGCGACCGCTGATGGGGGCGATCGCGGCGCAGTTCGCCGATGCCGTCATCGTCACCGACGACAATCCGCGCAGCGAACGGCCCGCCAGCATCCGTGCGGCTATTCTGGCCGCGGCGGGTGGCGCGCGCGAGATCGGCGATCGTAATGAGGCCATTCGCGCCGGGATTGCCGAGCTGCGGCCGGGCGATGCGCTCCTGATCGCCGGCAAGGGCCACGAGACCGGCCAGATTGTCGGAGGGCAGGTGCTGCCGTTCAGCGATCACGATGCGGTCAAGGCCGCGCTCGCGGAGATGGCGCCATGACCGTGCAACCGTTGTGGCGCCTCGACGACATGGTCGCCGCGATGGGGGCGGCGCGAAGCGGCGCGCCGCCGTCCGCCGTCACCGGAATTTCCATCGACAGCCGCACCGTCGCCGCGGGCGAGGCCTATTTCGCGATCAAGGGCGACGTTCATGACGGTCATGCTTTCGTCGCGGCGGCGCTGGGCAATGGCGCTGCAGTTGCGGTGATCGCCGCCGCGCAGCGCGACCAATTCCCCCCCGACCTGCCGCTCCTGATCGTGCCCGACGTGCTCGCGGCATTGGTGGCGCTCGGGGTCGCGGCCCGCGCGCGGCTGCGCGGACGGGTCATCGCCGTGACCGGCTCGGTCGGCAAGACCTCGACCAAGGAAGCCCTGCGCCACGTGCTGGGAGCGCAGGGGCTCACCCACGCCTCGGTGGCGTCGTTCAACAATCACTGGGGCGTGCCGCTGACGCTGGCGCGCTGCCCCGCCGACGCCGCCTTCGCGGTGTTCGAGATCGGAATGAACCATGCCGGCGAAATCGAGCCGCTGGTCAGGATGGTTCGGCCGCATGTAGCGATCATCACCACGGTCGAGCCGGTGCATCTGGAGTTCTTCGACAGCGTCGAGGCGATCGCCGATGCCAAGGCCGAGATCTTCAGCGGTCTCGAGCCCGCCGGCGCCGTGGTGCTCAACCGCGACAACCCGCAATTTGCGCGGCTGCAGCGGAAGGCAAGGTCGCTCGGCATCGCGCCGATCGTCTCGTTCGGGCGATCCGAGCAGGCGGACGCGCGCATGCTCGACGTCGCGCTGCATCCCGCCTGTACGGCGGTCCATGCCGACATTCTGGGACAGGACATTACCTACAAGATCGGAATGCCTGGCCGCCACATGGCGATGAATTCACTGGCCGTGCTCGCCGCCGTGCAACTGGTCGGCGCGGATCTCGTGACCGCGGCGCTGGCGCTCGCCGAATTCAAGCCGGCGGCCGGCCGCGGCGTGCAAGTGACGCTGGCGATGCCCCAGGGCTCCGCGACGCTGATCGATGAAAGCTACAACGCCAATCCCGCCTCGATGGCGGCGGCCTTGAATGTGTTGGGGCAGGCGGTGGTCGCGCCACGCGGCCGGCGCATCGCCGTGCTCGGCGACATGCTCGAGCTGGGGGCGCGGGGCCCGGAGCTGCACCGGGGACTGGTCGAGCCGATCCTCGGCAACAAGGTGGATCTGGTGTTTTGCTGCGGCCCCCTGATGCGTCACCTCTGGGATGCCCTTCCCTCGGCGCGGCGGGGCGGCTATGCCGATAACTCTGCGGCGCTTGAATCGGCTATCGTCGGTGCGCTGCGGGCGGGCGATGCCGTCATGGTCAAGGGCTCGCTCGGTTCCAGAATGAAGGTCGTCGTTCACGCGCTGGAAAGACGCTTTCCCGGCAATGCCGCGTTCGATGACGTCTAGCTGGGGGATTGGTTCGGGGATCTGACGCGCGCATCGTTCGCAGTGGCCGTTTCGCGAACGTCTGAAACAGGGTACTAGTGGTCCGGTTCTAACATTCGCATCCCGTCGCAACTTGCTCTTTTGCGAATGTTAGAACCGATGGACCACTAGCAATTAAAAGAGTCTAGTGGTGTTTTGGATTTGCCATACGCCTGGAGAGTTCGCGGCAATACCAAAGCCAAGGTCAAATCCGCTCCACTAGTGCCCGC
>JBKQQE010000294.1:0-8455 GCA_052326245.1 Xanthobacteraceae bacterium
CTGAAGCGAATGTCAAATCCACCACACTAGGACGATCAGCATGGCACGCGCGTCGGCTCGCAATCAATCGCGCGCGCCGCGCGCAGGCCAGGACGCGAGTCCGGCCCGGACCGATGGCGGTGCTTGCGGCTGGCGCCTGAATCCGCCATGGCAAACCCATGACAGTTTCCGATTCGGCGCGCCGCGCCGCGCCATCGCTCGACGACGCCATTCTCAAGGTGCTGGCCGATGCCGGCGGCAAGACGGTGAGCCCTCCCGAGATCGCGGTCGCGATCGCCGAAGGCGGCGAGTGGCAGGATCTTCTGGTGCCGATCCGGCGTTCCGCCGTCAGCCTCGCCCAGCGCGGCAGGATCGTCATCTATCGCAAGGGCAAACCCGTCGACCCCGGCGACTTCCGCGGCGTCTACCGACTGGGGCTGCCGCGGCACGATTGAGCACGCGCTACGGGCGGATCGGTCGCGGACCGCGGGCGGCGGCGCCCACGCGATCAGGGCGCCGGCAGCAGTTCCCTGCTTCTGCCCGCCAGCCGATAGATCAAGAGCCCGACCCACTCGTGCGCCACCAGGTCGGCGCGCGCCAGCCCCTCGCTCAGGCTCTCGAACGGCGATGCCGCGTCGATCCAGCCGCGGCTGCGCCAATCAACCGGATAGGCCTCGATCTCGAACCCCGCGGCGCGAAACACCGCCATCGCGCGCGGCATGTGAAAGGCCGACGTCACCAGCAGCCAGCGCTGGCCGGGCCGCGGCGCGACCAGGTCGCGGGTGAAGGCGGCATTCTCGTCGGTGGTGCGCGACCGGCTCTCCAGCGTGATCCGATCGGGCGCAATCCCGAAGCTCTCCAGCAGCCGCCCGGCGATCGGCGCCTCGGCCGCTCCCGTTCCGATCAGACTGGAACTGCCGCCGGAAAAAACGATCCGCGCACGGGGAAACTGCCGCGCCAGCTGCAGCATCGCGAAGATCCGCTCGGCCGACGAATCCAGTTCGATCTCGCCGCGCGCGATCGTCGACTCGGAATCGATGGCGCCGCCCAGCACGATGATTCCGTCCGGGTCGGCGCCGCCGGACTGCCAGGCCGGGAAGCGCTCGCTCAAGGTCAGCAGCAGGACATTGCTGAGCGGGGAATAGCCCACCACCAGCAGCAGCACGACCGACAACGTCGTCAGCAACACCGCGCCGCGCCTGCGGCCGACCAGATGCAGCACGACGCCGAGCACGAACAGCGTCGCGATCAGGTTCGACGGCAGCGCGAAGAACCCCACGGTCTTGGACAAGGCGAAAAACATCGATGGACCCGGCTATCTGTTGGCAAGCTGCGCTTCACCGCCTCCGCAAGCCGCGCGGCAGACCGCTGAAGCCACCTCACACCTGACCGGGCACGTTCAGTCCCATTGCGGCGCGAACGCGAAGTTTGTCAATCGGCCCTGCGGCGAGCCCATCGCGAAAATCTCGTCCATCTCGCTGGTCGACAGTTCGAAGTCGAAGATATTCAGGTTTTCTGACAGCCGTTCGACACGCGAGGTGCGCGGGATCGCCGAGACGTTCTGCTGCACCAGCCAGCGCAGACAGACCTGGGCGGCGGTCTTGCCGTAAGCCTGGCCGATCCGGGCGAGGGTCTCCTCGCCCCTCACCTTGCCTTTCGCGATCGGACTGTAGGCGACCACCGCAAGCCCATGGCGACGGCAAGCCTCGATCACCTTGGTCTGGCTGAGGAACGGGTGATACTCGACCTGATTGCACACCAGCGGCGCCGGACAGGCGGCCACCGCCTGGTCGATCAGGGCGACGGTGAAGTTCGACAGCCCGATGTGGCGGGTCAGGCCCTGCTCCCTGACGCCCGCCAGCGCCTCCAGCGTATTCCTCAGCGGCACCTGCGGATTGGGCCAGTGCAGCAGCACGAGATCGGCCTGCGCCAGGCGCAGCCGCGCCAGGCTCTCCCTGACCGAGCGCTCCAGGTCGCGCGGCGCGAAGTGGCTGGTCCAGACCTTGGTGGTGATGAAGATCTCGTCGCGCGGGACCCCGGACGCCCGCACGCCCTCGCCGATCTCGCGTTCGTTCTCGTAGACCTGCGCCGTGTCGATATGGCGGTAGCCGAGCCTGATCGCCTGGTCGACCAGCCGCACGCAGGACCGGCCGCGCAATTCCCAGGTGCCGAGCCCGATGGCCGGGATTTTGGCCCCATTCGCTTCGATGAGTTGCATGGCGACCTCCACAGGCAGGAGCCGCTGTCCGGTGATCAGGTGCCCGGGGCGACTCCGGCGAGCGCAGCAAACACCGTGTCGGGCGCATGCGCAATCACCGCGAGCAACGCGCGCGCCGGGCCGCGCGGCAGCCGCTTGCCCTGCTCCCAGTTTCGGATGGTCTCGATCGGAACCGCCAGGCGCGCGGCGAAATCGGCCTGGGTCAGGCCGAGCCGCTGGCGCAGCTCCCGCACTGTGCGATCAGCCGGACCATCGCCGCCCACGGGCGCCGCGTCCGGCACCAGCGGCATCTCGCGTCCGTCGCGCAACTCGACAATGCGGCCATCGGCCTTCAGTCGCAAACGCAGCATCTTCGTTCCGTCGGCTTTGCCTAGGTTTCGCGCCCATGGTCGGGCATCGCCGTTAAGGTCCGATGAAGGCGCGCGGCTACTTGAGGCCGAACCAGACCGTGGCGATGCCGAGGAACGAGAAAAAACCGACCACGTCGGTGACGGTGGTGACGAACACCCCCGAGGCCACCGCCGGATCGCCCTTCACGCGCTGGATCGCCAGCGGAATCAGGATCCCGGCGAGGGCGCCGGCCACCAGGTTGCAGATCATGGCGAGCCCGATCACGATCCCGAGCCCGGGGATCTTGAACCACGCCACCGCCGCCGCACCGGTGATGACGGCAAAACCGACGCCGTTGAGAAGTCCGACCAAAGCTTCGCGCAGCACCACCCGCCGGGCGTTGGAGGCGCCGAGGTCGCGGGTGGCGAGCGCGCGCACCGCCACCGTCATGGTTTGCGTCGCCGCATTGCCGCCCTGGCTGGCGACGATGGGCGCAAGCACCGCGAGCGCCACCATCCGTTCGAGCTGGCCCTCGAACAGACCCAGCACCGACGACGCCAGGAAGGCGGTGGCGAGATTGATCAGCAGCCAGTTGAACCGGCCCTTGGCGATGGTCATGACCGTGTCGGACAGTTCCTCATCGCTGGTAACGCCGCCGAGCGCCTTGATGTCCTCCTCGGCCTCCTCCTCGATGACATCGACGATGTCGTCGACGGTGATGACACCGACCAGGCGGCCGGAGGGATCGACCACGGGGGCGGCCACGAGATTGTACTTGCCGAACAGCCGCGCCACCTGTTCCTGATCGTCGGTCGGCGCGACCTGGTGGATGTCCTCCTGGATCAGGCCGGCGAGGCCCGCATTGCGGTCGGCCCGCAGCAGCGCGTCGAGGGCGATCGCGCCCTTCCAGCGGCCGGTGTCGTCGACGACGTAGATCTCAAAAAAGCGCGCCGGCAGGTCGGATGTGTCGCGCAGGTAGTCGATGGTGCGGCCGACGGTCCAGGCCGGCGGCACCGCAATGAACTCGGTCTGCATGCGCCGGGCGGCGGAATCTTCCGGATAGTCCAGAATGTGCTCGAGCGTGGCGCGCTCGGCCACCGGCAGCCGGTCCAGGATCTCGGCCTGGTCTTCCTCGGGCAGGTCCTGCAGCAGTTCGACGGCGTCGTCGGTTTCGAGTTCCCGGACGCCCTCCGCCACCGTCTGCGGCGCTAGCTCCTCGAGGATCTCCTCGCGGACGGAATCGTCGACTTCGTTGAGCGCGGAAAAGTCGAAATCCGTGCCCGCCAGCTCGACCAGGCGCGGCCGCAGATCCGGCTCCAGCGCCTCTATCAGGTTGCCGAGATCCGCTTCGTGAAGATGGGCGACCAGCTCGCCCACCGCAGCGGAGTGACCGGCCGCGATCGCCTCGGCAACCTGGGAAACGAAGTCGGGGTTCACGGCGCCGTCTGCGTCGCGTAGCCGGTGGCGATCCGGCGGCGACGGCTCGACCGGGGACTTCGAGGGGTCGGCCATGTGTAAATCGTCGGCCATGCCACGCCTCGTGGGTTTCGCAAATCACCGGATCGGGTAGTGATAACGGCTTAGCCAATCGAGACGACATCGCGCAATGACGAATTCGACGACGGCGGCGCGTCCCCGCCACCGCAGCAGATCCGCGGTGACGACCCTGCTCCGGCGTATCTTGCCGGCGCTGGGCGTCTGGGCGGCCGCGAGCGCGGCCGACGCCGCCGGCTGCCCGCGGCCCAACACCCTGGGAACGTCGCGGGTGATGGCGCTGGATGCGAGCACCACGCCCCGTGTCGGACTGAAAAGCTTTCCGCAGACCCTGCCGCTCGCCGACAAGGAGGTCGTGCTCACATTCGACGACGGTCCGAACCCGCCCACCACCAAACGCATCCTGACCGCCCTGGCAAACCAGTGCGTGCGCGCGACCTTCTTCGTCATCGGCCAGAGCGCCGCGGCCCACCCGGACCTGGTCCGGGCGCTGGCGGCGGCGGGCCACACCATCGGCCATCACAGCTGGTCGCACCCCAATCTCGGGCGGATGTCCAGGGTCGCGGCGGACGCCAACATCGCGCGGGGCATCGCGGCCGACCAGGCCGCCCTGGGCGGCGCGGCGGATGAAAGGTCCAGGCCGGGCTTTTTCCGTTTTCCGTTTTTCGCTTCGACGCCGGCCCTGCTCGACGACATGCAGGCCCGCAGCCTCGTGGTGTTCGGCGCCGATCTGTGGGCCAGCGACTGGAACCCGATGCTACCGCGCCAGGAGCTCAATCTGATCATCCAAAGGCTGCAAAAAGCCCGCAAAGGCATCATTCTGTTTCACGACAGCAAAGCCCGGACCGCGGCGATGCTTCCGGATTTCCTGCGATTCCTGCGCGACAATGGCTACCGTGTCGTCCATGTTGTCCCCGGGGCGGATCAGAGCACCCGCGACTGAACCGCTGCGGCGTTTGAACCGACCGACAAGCGCCGGACGGTTAAGTTATCGTTCACAAGACGGGCGCTACGGTCGCCCGAAGTCAGGAGCCCGCGGTGCGATGATGGCAGGTGCGTCAATGCCGGAAGCTGCAATACGAAGGTCGGCCAGCGCCGCACGGCCACTGCTGGGCGGCCGGCTCGCCCTGGGCTGCAGCCTGAGCTGGTGGCTGGCCGCGGCTGCGCTGGCCCCGGCCCGGGCCGACGACTGTCCGGGCAACCCCGACGCGCTCGGGACCTCGCGGATTCTGGTGGTCGACCCCACCGAGCACCCGCGGGTGGGCACCATGCAGTACGGCGAAACACTGCCGCTGATGGACCACGAGGTGGTGCTCACGTTTGACGACGGCCCGCTGCCGTCGAAGAGCAACAAGATCCTGGAGGCGCTGGCATCGGAATGCGTCAAGGCGACGTTCTTCACCGTCGGACGGATGGCGACCGCCTATCCGGACGGGGTGCGCCGGCTGCGCGAGGCCGGTCACACCATCGGGACCCACAGCGAAAGCCATCCCCTGCGTTTCGATCACATGCCGATCGACCGCGAGATGCAGGAGATCAATGACGGCATCGCCCATACCACTGCGGCGCTCGGCGACCCCATGGCAGTGGCACCGTTCTTCCGGTTTCCCGGCCTGGGGCGCGCCATGCGCGCCGAGGACTATCTGGCCTCGCGCGGGATCATGGCGTGGAGCGCCGATTTTCCTGCCGATGACTGGCGCCACATCACGTCCGCCCAGGTGCTGCACTTCGCGCTGACGCGGCTCGAGGCCAAGGGCAAAGGCATCCTGCTGCTGCACGATATCCAGGCCCGCACCGCGGCCATGCTGCCGACCCTGTTGCGGGAACTGAAGTCGCGCGGCTACCACATCGTGCATGTGGTGGCGGCTACCCCCGACCGGCCAAAGACACCGACCGAGCCACGCGACTGGCTGATGCATCCGGATGCCTTGCTGGCTTCGGCCTGGCCGCCGGTGCCGCGCTTTGCCTTCGCCGACACCGCGGTGCTGGCAGCCCCCGACATGAATGGTGCCGCCCTCGTCGTCGCCACCCCGCAGGTCGCGATGAGCGGCGTCGCCCGGCGCGCGCGAATCGACCGCAGGAGCCGGTTTGCCGCCGACTCCGTGCCGCTGCCGCCCGAGCCGCTCTGGCCCCGGCCTGTCTTGAGTGCAATGGCGCCCGCGACCGACGGCCTGCCGGCGCCGGACAAGGCGATCTTCAGCACGCGCGGCGCGGACATCAGGTCCACGGCAAACCGCGGGCAACACGTGCAACTCACGCCCCCCGTTGACGAGCGTGCCGTTCCCGCCCGCATGGAGGCGCAGATGACCCCGGCCACGGCCGGACATCGACGGCTCCCGGGAAGCTGGCCGACGCTGCCGGTCAGCCTGCAGCGCGAGATCCTCGCACCCGGCTAGTGCTCCCAATTCCCGCAACAAGCTGGCGCCGGATTTGATTCGGAGGAATCGCGCTCTCAGGCACCGCTGCTGTTTGCCGACGACGTCTGCGTCGACACCGCTCCGGATGAAGCGCGTTCCAGCTGTTCTAGTGGTCCGATTCCAACATTTGCATCCCATCTCAGCAGGCGCTTTGCAAATGTTGGAATCAAAGGACCACTAGCTAAGCTAAAGTGGCTAGTGGAGTTTTGGATTTGACATTCGCTTCACGACCCCGCGGCTGGGTGGTAGCGAATGTCAAATCCACTCCACTAGCTGGTGATGATCTTGGCGAGACACAGCAGCACGATCAGGCACAGGAACAGCAGGTCGATGTAGGACTTGATCTCGCCGTGACGGCGTAGCTGCCCGACTTCGGCGATGATCTGCTTGCGCGGCCCGTCGATTGCCTTGGTCGCCGCGGCGAGGCGACGGGCTTCGATCTCGAGCTTTTCGATGCGCTGATAGAAGTAGAACGAACGCAGCGCCGAAACCGTCCTCATCGAGACATAGACCAGCACAGTGATCGCCACGATCGCCCGCTGCTGGTACTTTTCGAGAAAGTTCAAGCTCAAATAGACCATCGCCATGAACAGGAAATTCGAGATAAAGCGATAGATGTAACTGAGTATCACCATGTTTTTCCAACCAAGCGCGTGCGTTCCAGTTCGCGAGATCCGCCCCCGCAGCGAACTCCCCGATGCAACCCTGCCATGTCGAAATCCAGGCTCTCTACCATTGATTTCAATTTCGCAGTGGCCGCAGTGGACCGAATCACCGGCTCCGGGCGGTAATCTAGCCCACGATCCGGGACAGCGGCCGTCTCGCAACCAGCCTTTTTTCGGCGCTCCAGGTTGGTCGCCGCGTGACCGATCGCTGACTGACGTCACATCGGAGAATGGCGGCTGGATGGCGGCGCCGCGACCAGCGCCTCACGTGTCCAGACCGGCGGTTGCCCAAACCCCGCCAGCAGCCGAATGCCGCCCCCGAGGGCAGCCTCAAGGGCTCCCTGTAGAGGCTTGCAACGGCGTCTATTTTTGAATTGGTGCGGTCGAAAGGAAACCGAGCTTCCAACCATTAGACGCTGATTTGATTGATGTTTTTGCCGTCGCCAGATTGCCATTTGTACACGCTTTTTGTACGCGGGCAACCACGCAGTTGGAGAAATCTGGGTCATCTTGATCAAGTAGGCTCAGTCTCTATTCACCCTCCGTTAGCCAAGGCGGTGGCCTACCTGTTTTACGTAGTCCGGTCCCGCACGAGTCGGATAGACTTTCCGTGAGACGCTGGCCGAAATGCGTTATTTGTTGCGACCAGAAAAGTGAGCCGACCGTCATGGAACAGTACACTCCCAATCGCTTCGAATGGATTGTCGAAGGGAATAAAACCGGTCCAAGTCCATCCTGCGATGTTGAGCTAGCAGGCAATGACAAGCTGGCAATTGTTCCCACGCTTGGCTCGATCATACCTGGATGGCTGCTGGCCATTCCGCGCGTTCGTGCACTCTCTTTGCGCGAGCTTGATGCCGCCGAGCGTCGCCATCTATTTCGGTATTCTGCCACTGTCGGACGAAATCTTGCTTCACTCGCGCCGAACGTTTTCTATTTCGAACATGGCCCATCGCGTCGAAATAGCATCGTAGGGTGTGGTGTAGACCAAGCCCACCTTCACATCGTGCCGATGCAGTGGGACCTTGTGAGATATGTTTTGGAAGCCCCCGAGGTCGAATGGACAGCGGTGGATAGCTCCGACCCTTGGGCCGGCCTTCCGCGGGGAACCGAGTACTATGTTATTTCAGACTTAGTCCGCTCGTACGTTGGACAGCCGTGCTGTCCTCAGTCCCAATTCTTTCGAAAAAAGATCGCCGAACTAAGCGGGGCTTCAGATGAGTGGGACTATCGGACATGGCCCCATTATGACCGCATCAAGCGAACAATCGAACATTTCGCCGTTAGGCCAGTCTTCGAAGCCGCCTGAACCGTTCGAACCCCCGGGCAAAGAAGACTCGAACAGCTTAACC
>JBKQQE010000295.1:0-4647 GCA_052326245.1 Xanthobacteraceae bacterium
GCTCAAGCAGTTCCGACGCGTCGCCACACGCTTCGAAAAGACCGCCAGGAATTACCTCGCCGTCATAACTCTCGCCGCCATCGTGCTGTGGCTACGATAAATGTCCACAGAACCTAGGGCTCGCAGGCGCTGCCGGTCCAGCCCCGAAAGGGTAAAGTTGTGCCGATGCCAATTGGTAGCGTTTTACGGGTGTTTCGAAGCGCGCTTTTACCGCGAATCCCCGGCGCCCGTGGCGTCAGCGCCGAAAACGACGCACTGGCCTGTTTTTACGCAGGAAAACGGCTTCCGCCATATTGCCAGCCCGGCTGGCTCCTTGCTATCTCCTCGCACACCGGCGTAGCCGTGACGGATGAGCCAGCCCAGCGAGCCTTGTGAATGTTGAAAACCGCGCCACGGGGAGAAGCGTCGATGTCGGCGAAGAACGGGTCGATCAAACTCATCGCCGGGAATTCGAACCCCGCTTTGGCCAACGCGATCGCTGCGTGGCTCAGCCTGCCGCTCACCAAAGCCGTCGTCCGGCGCTTCGCCGACATGGAAATCTTCGTCGAGATCCAGGAGAACGTGCGCGGCTCGGACGTGTTCATCATCCAGTCCACCTCGTATCCGGCCAACGACCATTTGATGGAATTGCTGATCATCACCGACGCGCTGCGCCGCGCCTCCGCGCGCCGCATCACCGCGGTGATTCCGTATTTCGGCTACGCGCGCCAGGACCGCAAGGCCGGAGGACGCACGCCGATTTCCGCCAAGCTGGTGTCCAACCTGATCACCCATGCCGGCGCCGACCGCGTCATGACGCTCGACCTGCACGCCGGGCAGATCCAGGGCTTCTTCGACATCCCCACCGACAATCTCTACGCTTCGCCGGTGATGGTGCGCGACATCAAGGAACGCTTCGACCTCGGCAACCTGATGGTGGTCTCGCCCGACGTCGGCGGCGTGGTGCGCGCCCGCGGCCTTGCCAAGCGCATCAATGCCCCGCTCGCCATCATCGACAAGCGGCGCGAGCGCGCCGGCGAGTCGGAAGTGATGAACGTGATCGGCGAGGTCAAGGGCTACACCTGCATCCTGATCGACGACATCGTCGATTCCGGCGGCACGCTGGTGAACGCCGCCGACGCGCTGCTCGCCAACGGCGCCAAGGAGGTGTTCGGCTACATCACCCACGGGGTGCTGTCGGGCGGCGCCACCGCGCGCATCGCCTCCTCGAAGCTCAAGGAACTGGTGATCACCGACTCGATCCAGCCGACCGAAGCCATTCGGGTGGCGCAGAACATCCGCGTGCTGTCGATCGCCAGCCTGATCGCCGACGCCATCGGCCGCACCGCATCGGAAGAGTCGGTGTCGAGCCTGTTCGACTGAGACCTGCGGGCGTAACGCTCAGTCCAGCCCCGCCGCCACCTGACTTCCCAGGAAATCCAGGCTCGACAGCGTCCGCAGGCAGGCCTGCGCCACCTCGACGCCTTTCAGGGCGAAATGCTGGCGGAAGAAATCCAGCTGCGCCGCATCGTCGTCGAACTGCTGCGGCGTCAGCACCGCGGAAAAGATCGGGATCTCGGTCTGCAGCTGAACCTGCATCAGAGCATTGACCACGGTGGAGGCGACATAGGCGTGGCGATAGACGCCGCTGTCGACGAAGAACGCGGCGGCGACGATGGCGGTGAAGCGCCCGGTCTTGGCGAGCAGCTGGGCATGCAGCGGAATCTCGTAGGCGCCCGGCACTTCGAACAGTCCGACCTGGTTCTGCGCGATGCCATGCGCGCCAACCTCCTCGAGAAATGCCAGCCGGCAGGCCTCGACGATGTCGCGATGGTGGGACGATTGGATGAAAGCCACCCGATGCGGCTTGGCAAAGCGGATCCGATCGGAGGCCGCGGCAGGGATCGGGTTCGCTTCGCTCTTGGTCTGATTCATGGTTTTCCTCGTTCGGACCAGAATCAGGGCAACAGGCAGTCCGCCGCGCGCTGGCGATGGCGGCCGTCCCGTTCTCTTTCTTCCGGACTTTGACCGTCGGCTTCGGAGTCGCACCGAATCTGCTGACCCCGCCAGTGGTCCGATTCTAACATTTGCATCCCGTCGCAGCTCTCTCTGTTGCAAATGTTAGAATCGGTGGACCACTGGCAAGTATAAGTTTCTAGTGGAGTTTTGGATTTGACATTCGCTCTGCGAGCCTGCGGCAACGTGAGTAGCGAATGTCAAATCCACTCCACTAGTTCCCCTTGCGCGGAGTCCGGCAGGCGCTCGCGGGCTTGGACAAAACTACCCTACAATCAGAGTTTTATAGTGCCCTTACCGCCGGTGGGGAGTTTCACCCCGCCCTGAGAACGGCCGGACTATGCAGAAGCGGCGCCGACGAGGCAAGGCTGGTCGCCGTGCCGCAGCCCCGGCGGACCGCTCCGCCCAGGCCCGGTTCGAGGCTCGATTTTATTCCGATTCCGTTTTGTTCTCTCAGCCGACGATCGAGCTGTGGACGAAGCGGCCTTTGGCTGTGGACGGGATTCAGCCCCGGTTGCGCCGTTGCCGCAAATCACTGATCAATCATCCGGCAAGGTTGGCCGCAGGATGGCATCCCGGTTCGCGCTCGAACCGCGGTGATCCACTCAATGCGGCATGCTGCGACACTCATCGCGCGATTCCCGGCGTCTTGTATTCGGCATGCGCATCATCGGTACAAGACAGGACGCAAACCGCATGTCCCAGCTGGACATCCCTCTCGATTCTCCCAGCAGCCCGATCGCCGTGGTCGAGGAGATCGCGGCGTTCAACGACTGGACGTTCGAACGCTCCGGTGCCGACGAGGTGACGATCCTGTCGAAGGGGCGCTGGTCCGACTACGAGCTGGCGTTCACCTGGATGGGCGCGATCGAAGCGCTGCATCTCGCCTGCGCCTTCGACATGAAGATTCCCGAGTCCCGCCGTGCCGAGGTGCAGCGTCTGACCGCACTGATCAACGAACAGATGTGGGTCGGCCATTTCGATCTGTGGACCAGTTCCGGCCTGATCATGTACCGGCAAGCGCTGGTGCTGCCGAACGGCATGGTGGCGTCGGAATCGCAATGCGAGCTCATGTTCGCGAGCGCGGTCGAGACCTGCGAACGCTACTATCCGGCGTTTCAGTTCGTGGTGTGGGCCGGCAAGACCGCCGCCGAGGCCATGAACGCGGCGCTGTTCGACACCGCCGGCGAGGCCTGATCCAAACGCGGCGGAGGATGCGTGAGCGATCCGATCATCGCGGTTCCGGAGCAACCGGACGACGCCGACCGCAAGGCCATTCTCGAACCGCTGCTCGCCTTCAACGACAAGGCCGGCGGCGCGGCCGGCTTTCTGCCGCTCGCGGTCCTGGTTCAGGACCCCGCCAGCGGCGCGACCATCGGCGGGTTGTGGGGCAGGACGAGCTACGACTGGCTGTTCGTCGAACTGCTGGTCGTGCCCGACGGTTTCAGGGGGCAAGACATCGGCTCGCGAATTCTGAGCCGTGCCGAGGACATCGCGCGGGCGCGCGGCTGCGTCGGCGTCTGGCTCGACACCTTCGGATTTCAGGCTCCCGGCTTCTACCAGAAGCGGGGCTATGAAATTTTCGGGACCATCGACGACCACCCGCGCGGATCGCAGCGCTTCTTCTTCAAGAAGAGGTTTTGAGTTTCCCGATCGAGGCGCGTCGCCGCGTGGTGGACATTCCGGCCGGTTCCGATGATATGGTTGCCGTTGACAGGATCAGGATCGTCGCGATGGCCACCTCCGACATGCTCGGCAAAATCTCCGGAAATCTTGCGCTCGCCGGCGCGGGCAAGATGGGCGGCGCGATGCTGGCGGGCTGGCTTGCGCAGGGCCTCGATCCGCACCGCACTGTGGTGATCGATCCGCAGGTTTCCGACGACATCCGCGCGCTCGCGGCCAAAGGGGTGCGGCTGAACCCGGTCGACGCCGGGCCGGTGGCCGCGCTGGTGCTGGCGGTGAAGCCGCAGACCTTCCGCGAGGCCGGCGCCGCGCTGCGCGGCCTGGTCGGTCCCGACACGCTGGTGGTCTCGATCATGGCAGGCATGCCGATCGCGGCGATCGAAGCGGCCTGTGGCGGCGCGGTGGTGCGCGCGATGCCGAACACGCCCGCGGCCATCGGACGGGGCATGACGGTTGCGGTGGCCGCGCCATCGGTCAGCGCGGCGCAGCGCGCGCTCGCCGATCAGCTGCTGCGCGCGACCGGCGCCGTGGAGTGGGCGGCGGAGGAAGCGCTGATGGACGCGGTCACCGCCGTCTCCGGCTCGGGCCCGGCCTACGTCTTCCTGCTCGCCGAGGAACTGGCGCGCGCCGGGGTCGCCGCGGGCCTGCCGGCGGAGCTTGCCGCGACGCTGGCGCGCGAAACGGTCGCCGGCGCCGGTGAACTGCTGCACCGCTCGACGCTCGATGCCGCCGTGCTGCGGCAGAACGTGACGTCGCCAGGCGGCACCACGGCGGCGGCGCTGGGCGTGCTGATGGCGCCCGACGGCCTCGCGCCGCTGATGCAGCGCGCGGTCGCGGCGGCGACCAGGCGTTCGCTGGAGCGGGGGGGCTAGACCTATGCATTTGCACCTGTCTTCCCGGACGGCACGCCCCAGCGAGCCGATCCGGAATCTCGAACTCCACGGCGAAGCAGAGATTCCGGGTTCGCAA
>JBKQQE010000296.1:0-6424 GCA_052326245.1 Xanthobacteraceae bacterium
GAGGCGGGGAACTGACGACGCGATGACCGAGGGGACCACCCAGCGCGCGGAACGGCCCGGCGGACGGCTCGTCCGGCCGCGATTCGGCTTGTCCGCCAAGCTGTTGCTCCTCACCATCCCGCTGGTGATGATCGCCGAGGTGCTGATCTATGTGCCCTCGATCGCCAACTACCGGATCAACCGGCTGAACGACCGGCTGGCGGCCGCCAATACCGCGGCGCTGGTGCTGAACGCCGCGCCCAGCGGCATGGTGCCGGATTCGCTGGCGCGGGAGATTCTCTCCAGCATCGGGGCCCGGGCCGTCGCCATCAAGATGGGCCAGCAGCGCCGCCTGCTGGCGATCGCCGACATGCCCCCGGCCATCGACCACGACGTCGACATGCGCGAGATGACCTACTGGTCGGCGATCGTCGAGGCCTTCGAGGTGATGCTGGAGAGCGGCAACGAGGCGATCCGGGTGATGGGGCCGGCGCCGGCCGGCAACGGCCAGTATCTCGAGGTGGTGGTCGACGAGCGCCCGCTGCGGCAGGCGATGTATCGCTTTTCCCGCAACCTGCTCCTGATGTCGCTGGTGATCGCGGTCCTGACCGCGGCGCTGGTGTATTTCGCCCTGCATTACCTGTTCGTGCGGCCGATGCGGCGGCTCACCGCCAACCTGGTCGCCTTCCATGCCGATCCCGAAAGCCCGGCCCGGATCATCTCGCCGTCGGACCGCGGCGACGAGATCGGGGTCGCCGAGCACGAGCTCTCCGACATGCAGCGCGACCTGGTGTCGATGCTGCATCAGAAGAGCCGGCTGGTGGCGCTCGGGCTCGCGGTGTCGAAGATCAACCACGACCTGCGCAACATGCTCGCCGCCTCGCAGCTGATTTCCGACCAGCTCGCCCATGTCTCGGATCCGAAGGTGCAGCGGTTCGCGCCGAAACTGGTGCGCTCGCTGGAGCGCGCCATCGCGTTCTGCCAGTCGACGCTGTCCTACGGCCGGGCGCAGGAGCCGGCGCCGGACCGCCGCGTGGTGGCGGTCGAGCCGATCGTCAACGAGGTGCGCGAATCCGCCGGGCTGACGGCGGATTCCTCCATCGACTGGGTCAGCGCGATCGAGCGCGGGCTGGTGATCGACGCCGATCCCGACCAGCTGTTCCGCGTGCTGCTCAACCTGGTGCGCAACGCCGCCGAGGCGCTGTCGAGCGAGAACCTCGCCGCCGGCGCCATGCGGCAGATCCGCATCACCGGCCGGCGTGAGGGCTCGGTCGCCATCATCGAGGTGTCAGACACCGGCCCCGGCCTTCCGGTCAAGGCGCGCGAGCACCTGTTCCAGCCGTTCCAGGGCAACTCGCGCGACGGCGGCACCGGGCTGGGGCTCGCTATCGCCGACGAATTGATCCGCGCCCATGGCGGCGAGATCCGGCTGGTCGAGGGCACCATCGGCGCCACCTTCCGCATCGCCATCCCGGATCGGCCGGTCGACCTGCGCAGCCTGCGCACCGCGCGGGCGCGGGGCTGAGCTGCCCCGTTCTCTCGTCATGGCCGGGCAGCGCGATCCGTCTCTGACGGATCGCGCTGGCCGGGCATGACGACAAAAACGGCCATTTGCGCTCTGACGGCGCGGACGCGTGCCCGCGGAATTCCGCCCCTCCCGGCCGGCTCAGCGCTTGCCAATCCGGTCCGGAGCCGTTAGCAATGGCGCGCTTTCGGCGGTCACCCACCGCCGGTCACCCGCACGCGCGAGCCTTGCTAACTTCTTGTTTGGCCTGCCGTTCGTGACCTGATGCGCCCGTAGCTCAGCTGGATAGAGCACCAGACTACGAATCTGGGGGTCGGACGTTCGAATCGTTCCGGGCGCGCCATTTGCACGATATCGTTGCCGGAGCATCGGCGCTGCCACCAGCCGCGCGCGAATGGCTGTCCGTCGTCTGGGCCGGAAGCACCGCTAATCCGCGAGCCCGAGGACAAACGCCAAGGCGATCCCGAGCCGGGCCATGTCCTGGTTGCCGATCCGCCCGATCTTCTGCCCGATCCGTTCGCGTCTGATCGTGACCGGCTTGTCGGCCATAACCTGAGATTTCAGCCGCAATCCATTTTCGGGGCTGGGCTCAATGGTGACGCGGAAATCCGGAGCATCCGCCAGATCGGAAGTCAGCTGACAAACCACCACTGAAGCATGGCTCACCGGAAAGGCATCGGTCTGCACGATGACCGCCGGACGAGGCTTGCCGTAGTCACCCGCCGCGGCAACAGTCACGACGTCACCGCGTTGCATCGGCGTCGAACTCGGAAACCGACTCGATCCACTGCAGCGCATGGCGCTCGCGGTGCGGATCGAGGCCGGCGACCTGCTTCGCCACCCGTCGTCGCACCGCCCGTGAGCGGGCATCAGCCACCACCAGGCGCAGTTCGCGAAGGCCCCGCGCGCGCCGCCGCTGCCGCATCTTCTTCATTCTTTCGGCCGGCGCTGCCACAGAACTCTCCAATTTGTAACGCGTTACAGTGTAACGCGTTACACCCGGGAAGGCAAGCCGACGTTGATCCTAGTTGAAGGCCATTCCCCCGCTGAGTGCGACCGTCTGGCCCGTCATGTAGCCGTTCCCGATGAGGAAGATGACGGCCTGCGCGACCTCGTCGGCAGTGCCGAAACGCCCAAGCGGAATCCGCGAGACCCGGTCCTCCTTTCCGGCCATCATGTCCGTCTCGATGAGCGACGGCGCGACGGCGTTCACGGTGATGCCCTCTTTCACCAGCCGCGCGGCATAGCCGCGCGTCAGCCCCTCGATGCCGGCCTTCGACGCGTTGTAATGAGGGCCGACCGCACCTGCGCCGCGTGCCGCGCCGGAGGAAATGTTGACGATGCGGCCCCACTTGTTGTGCCGCATCGCGGGGAGCGCCGCCTGCGTGCAGAGAAAAGCCGACTTCAGATTGACCTCGATGGTGCGGTCGAAATCCGCCTCGGTAAGATCGTCAATCCCGCGGGTGATCGAGATGCCCGCGTTGTTGACGAGGATGTCGACGGGACCGAACTGTTGCGTCGCGCGCTCGAACAGAGTCTTGACGGCGCGGCTGTCGGCGACGTCGGCGCCGATTGCCGCGGCGCGACCGCCGTTTTTCTGAATCCCGCGGGCGACCGCTTCGGCGGCATCCTGCCGTTCGCGGTAGTTGATCACGACGTCGGCTCCGGCGGTTGCAAGCGAGCGGGCAATCGCCGCCCCGATGCCGCGTGAACCTCCGGTGACGAGTGCGACGTGCGTGCGAAGATCAGGTGCCGTCATCCGAGCCGTCCTTCTTGTCCTGTCAAACTTCTGCTGCACCCCGGCGGAGCCGGGGGCCTCCCTTCGAATTCATGAGGGCGGGAGCACCTCGCGACGCATCGAACCAGATAGCAGGACCGTTTTGTCCCTGGCGGATGGGACTGCGGAGAGCAGAGCCCTTGCGACGGCCGACGCCGCGATTGGCTTGTAGTTCGCGGGAATGAGGAAACCGATGGCCTTCCCAAGCGCGGACGCCAGCACCTCGCCCCGCCGGGTCGGTTGCCCGAGAACCTCCCGGTTCCCTACCAGCAGCGATGGACGCGCGATCACTAACCCCTCGAACGGCATCCGCGCCAACGCGTCCTCGAGCTCTCCCTTCACGCGGCTGTAGAACACCTTTGACCCGGAGTCGGCTCCCATCGCGCTCACCAGGCCCGCCTTCCTGACGCCCGCGGCCAGCGCCGCCTTGGCCACGGCAAGGTTGGCGTCGTAGTCGATGGCACGAAATGCGGCCTGGCTTCCGGCGACCTTGATCGTCGTCCCCAACGCCAGGTACACCTCGTCCGCGGGTGGCAGGGAAGGCAGTGCGGCGAAGTCGACGACATGGGCCGTCAGCCTGGGATGCTCGATCGCGGGCGCTCTGCGGCCAAGGCTGTGCACCGCCGCCACCGTTTGATCGGCCAGGAGACCTTCAAGAATCTCCTTGCCCACCAGGCCGGTTGCTCCCGCGACGATAGCGGTTCGGCTAGCCATGCGACGATTCCCTTCAACGAGCAGGTGCCCGGGTTGCCCACGTCCCCAGGGGAAACCATACCATCGGCTTGCAGCGGCGGCGATCGGTCGGCACGTCATGGAAAGGGTGACGGCGCCCGTCAAAGGCCCGAATGCTTTCGCACCAGAAATCGAAGGCCGCGCCCCGTCAATGGCGGCTCTCAAGATATCCTGCCTTCGATGATCCGGTTGGCCCGGCCCGCCTCGGCGTCGCCCGCACCATCTCCTATTCGGCGGTGACCGGATCTCCGGACAAGGTCCAGCTGGTGCCGTCGAAAACAGCGATGCGGAGCGATTTGAACGGGGTGTAGTCCTGCGGCGTCGTGCTGATCGAAATGCCGGGCAGCATCAACGGCAACCGCTCGCCATGAAGGGCGGTGGCCTGGCGCACCAGATTGTCGCGGGTGAGATCGTCGCCGCATTTGCGCAGCACCCGCGCCACGGCATTCACATTCACGTAGGCGACCAGCACGGAGTAGTCGTCGGGATTTGTCGACGGAGCGTATTTCTTCAGGAACGCCTTGTAGGCCTGCATCTCTTCGTCATCAGCCCAGGCCGGATCGCCCGGCTGCTTGAGAAACTGCGTGGTCACCAGCCCTTTCGACGCCTCGAGACCCGCCGGCTTGAGCACGGTTTCGACCGATGCGGTCGAGCCGCCGATGATGTGGAGCGGGCTCCAGCCGAGCTCGTGCACCCTGCGGATGGATTGCGCGGCCGCCTTGGCCGACGATTGCTCGATCAGGGTGTCGATGCCGGCAGCCTTCAGCTGGACGATCAGCGAGTCGATGGTCGGGTCGTGGAGTTCATAGGCGACCTCGGCGATGATCTGCGATGACTTCGCGCCGAGCCCGGCGCGCAGCCCCCTGAGGTAGTCCCTGCCGTAGTCGTCGTTCTGGTACAGCACGCCGATCCTGGCGTCGGGCCTCGCTTGCAGAATGTATTTGGCGATGACGTGTCCTTCGGTCTCGAAATCGGGATAGAGCGGTATCGTCCACGGAAAGGTCTTCGGATCGTTGAAACGCCGGCCCCCCGCCGTGATGAACAGCTGGGGCACCTGCCTGGAATTCAGATACTTCTGGATGGCGACGTTGGGCACCGTGCCGATGGTCCCGACCTCGGCCAGGACGCCGACGTCTTCGACCAGCCTGCGCGATTGCTCGATTGCCTTGGGCGCGCTGTAGGCGTTGTCGAGCTGCGTGAAGCTGATCTTGCGGCCGTTGATTCCGCCCTGTTCGTTCAGCATCTCGAAATAGCCGACCACGGCGCGTCCGGCGCCGGCGCCGAACGCCGATGCCGGGCCGCTCAACGGGGTCGACTGGCCGAGCTTGATCTCGGTATCGCTGACCCCGGGGCCGTACGCCTTTTGCGCGTGCGCGGCGGAGCCGAGCAGCGCTGCCAGCGCCAATGCCCCGAGGGCGGCTTTGATTGTGTGGGCCAAGATCGTTTCCTCCCTGTTTCCTGATCTTACTTCAGAAGTTCGCGGGCGATCACCATCCGCTGGATCTGGTTGGTTCCCTCGAAGATCTGGGTCAATTTGGCGTCGCGCATCATGCGCTCGACCGGATAGTCCATGGTGTAGCCGTAGCCGCCGAAGATCTGGACGGCATCGGTGGTGACCTTCATGGCCATGTCGCTGCCGAAGCATTTGGCCATGCTGGCGAGAAAGTTCAGTCGCTTCCAGTCGCCCTCGTCGCCGGCGCGCGCGCATTCGTAGACCAGGGCGCGGGCCGCCTCGATCTGGATCGCCATGTCGGCGAGCATGAACTGTACGCCCTGGAATTCCGAAATCGCCTTCTTGAACTGCTTGCGCTCCTTGGCGTAGGCGATGGCCGCTTCCAGCGCGCCTTGCGCCAATCCGACGGATTGCGCGCCGATGGTCGGGCGGTTGAGGTCGAGCGCGCGCATCGACGCCCGAAAACCCTTGCCTTCCTCGCCGACCAGGTTTTCGACCGGCACCCGGACATTGTCGAAGAAGATCGGCGTGTTGGGCGCGCCGCGGAAGCCCATCTTGCGCTCGTGGCGCCCGAAGCTGATGCCGCTCATCGCTTTCGGTTCGACGATGAAGGCGCTGATGCCGTCGGCGCCGGGACCGTCGCCGGTGCGCGCCATCACCACGATATAGTCGGCGGCCACGCCGTAGCTGCACCACTGCTTGCGGCCGTTGAGGACATAGCAATCGCCGTCCTTCCTGGCGCGGGTGCTGATCGCGGTGACGTCGGAACCCGCCTGCGGCTCGGAGATCGCGATCGCCGTCACCACTCCGCCCCGGGCGATGATCGGCAGGAATCTCTTTCGTTGTTCCTCGGAACCGAAGTGAAGCAGCGGCATCACGAACATGGAATTGAGGCCGGCGATCGAGGCGCAGGCCGCCGAGACCCTGGCGATCTCCTCGCGGGCGATGCACACCATCG
>JBKQQE010000297.1:0-4389 GCA_052326245.1 Xanthobacteraceae bacterium
ACTTTAACTTAGCTAGTGGTCCTTTGTTTCCAACATTTGCAATGCGCCTGCTGAAATGGGATGCAAATGTTGGAATTGGACCACTAGTGTCCCGATTCTAACATTCGCATCCCATCGCCGCTCGCACTTTTGCGAATGTTAGAACGATGGACCGCGCCGCCTAGATGCCGAGACTGTGCCGGAGCGTCACGATCATCGCATCGATCGCGCGCGTGTAGGCATCGTGGTTGTAGGCATGGTCCCACCAATCCGCGACGAGAAGTCCGAGCGCCGTTGCTGCCGTGATCACCTTCATTCCGAAAAGGTGGCGGCCCCTCCTTTAAGGGCGTCCTAAGTCATTCGCGGAGAGGGGCGGGGATCCCGGCAAGGTCATATTGACCAAACCCGGACGCCGGCACGGCGCACGGCAGCACCGCGTGGGATCCGCTGGAGCGACAAAAAAAGCGGAGGCTTTCGCCTCCGCTTTTTCTTTTTCGATCGCGGCGCGGCGCTGGCGGATCAGCCGAGCCGGCCCGCGGCGTGGGCGAGCAGGGTGTAGACCAGCCCGGTTTCCGACGTCAGGTAGCTGCGTAGCGCGGCGGGGCCCCGTTCATCCCGCGCCACGTCGTCGAGCAGGCGCTCGAATTCGGTGATGTAGCGGTCGACGGTCTGCTTGAAGTTGCGCTCGGTGCGGTACTTGCGGCTGACCTCGTCGAACGCCTTCTGGCCGGCGGGCGTGTACAGCCGCTTGGTGAAGGCCTTGCGCTCGCCGCGCTGATAGCGGTCCCACATCTCGGCCGCGAGATCGCGATCCAGCAGGCGGGCGATGTCGCCGGCCAGCGAGTCCAGCGGGCTGCCGGCGCCGGCACGGGCCGGCTGCGGCGCGGGCCGGCTGCCGCGCGGGGCTTCACCGCCGGTGTCGGCGCGATTGAGCAGGTTCGACAGCCAGCCATCGCCGCTCTGATCCGCGCCGGGGCTGACGGAGGGCGCCTCGGTGCGGCGCGGGGCCGCCGGCGCGCCCAGATCCGGGGGCGGCAGGGTGGAGGCGCTGCCGCTGTCCCGGCGCATCGCCGGGCGCGGCGCGCCTTCGGCGCGACCGCCGGCGGTCGCCAGCATAGGTTCCTCATCGCGCTGGTAGGATCGGCCCGCATTGGCGCTGGAGACGTCGAGGCCGCGGCCGTGACGCGCGACGATGCGGTTGAGCTCGGCCAGCGCCTCGATCTGGTCGACGATCACCTTGCGCATCTGCGCGGTGTTGTCGGCGGTCTCCTGCGGAATTTCCAGCACGCCGCGGCGCAATTCGGCGCGCGTCGCCTCGAGCTCCTGGTGCATTTCGGCAGCCATCTGCTTCATGTTCTGGACCACGGCGGCGAACCTCTCCGCCGACTGCCGGAACAGGGTTTCAACCTGCTCGGTGTTCTGGCTGTAGAGCTCGGTCATCACCTGCTCGGTGTGACGACGCTCGTCCTCGGTCAAGCTGCGCACGGCCTCGAACTGCCGGGTGATCGCGGTGGCGCCCGCGCCGGCGGTTTCCGCCACCACCCGCGCGATGTCGCGGGCGCGGGTTTCGGCCGCCGCCAGCGAGTCGTCGAGCAGGCCGGTGAACCGCGTCAGCCGCTGGTCGAGATCGGTGGTGCGAAGGTCGATCGTCGTCACCAGCCCCTCGAGGTCGGCCTTGCGTTCCGCCACGGTCTGGTTGGTGGCCTTGTTGCTGCGCTCGATCAGGGCGGCGGCGCTGACCAGAGCCTCGCCGTGCGAAGCGAACTGGCTGGACAACTCGCCGAGGTGTTGCAGCGCGCTCGAGGTCTTCGAGGTGAAGATGCCGAGTTGGTCCTCCAGCTCGCCGGTCGCGACCCCATTGCGCGACATCACGTCGTTCATGGTGGCGACGAACTCGGACACCCGGGTGACCAGGGCGTGCTCGAGCGAATTGAGGTTTTCGTGGGCGCCGGTCAGCACCTCCTGCAGCAGGATATTGCCCTCGCGCAGGCGCTCGAACAGGGCGACCGTGTCGGTGCGCAGGATCTTGCTGGTTTCCTGCATTTCGGTGACGGCGGCCGTGGCCACCTGGCGGGACTGGTCGATGGCGACGCGGGTGGTCTGCTCGATGTCCTTGAGCGACTTGTTGACGGCGCCGGTCGCGATTTCGCCCGCGGTGGTGATGCTGCGCGCGAGGTCGGTGCTGTTCTTGACCAGCGACTGCGAGAACGTCGAGCCCTTGGCCTCGATCGACTTGAGGGCTTCGTCGGTGGCGCGCCGGATGTCGATGTTCATCTGGTTGCTGCGGTCGCTGAGCGCCTGCACCAGCGTGCCGCGCGACGCATCGATGATCTGCGTGAGACGGTCGGCCTGCTGCTTGACGCCGGAGACGATCTCCTCGGTCTTGCCGACGAGAACCGTGCCGAACTGGCCGGTCACCGTCATGATCGCGCGCTCGATCTCGCTCGATGTCGACTTGACCTTGGTGCTGGCCTCGTTGGACGCGGCGATCAGGGCGCTGTTGACGTCGGTGGAGGCACCGACGATCGACGCGCTGGCGCTGCTCGAAGCGGCGGCGAGCGAGGCGCTGGCCTCGTTGGAGGCCGCGACGATCGCGTGCTGGGCGTTGCGCGCGCTCTGCTGCAGCGCTTCGGTTGCGTTGGTGGTGGCCGCATTGACGGTGCGCTCGAGATCGCCGGACACCGTCTTGAGGTGCTTGGCGGTCTCCCCGGCGGTGGCGAGCAGGGCGTTCTGGGCGTCGCGGGCGCTCGACAGTAGCGCGTCCGCGGTGTTGCTGCCCGCCGTCGAGATCGTGCGTTCGATGTCGCCGGTAATGGTCTTGATCTGCGTCGCGGCCTCGGTCGAGGCCGTCAGCAGCGTGGTCTGCACGCCCTGCACGCTGTTGGCGACCAGCGCGGCTGCCGAGGCGCCTGCGCCGGTCAGCGTTCGCTCGACGTCGGCCGACAGGTTTCTCGCCTGGACCGCGGTGTCGGACGCGACCTTGAGCAGGGTGTTGTGGGCTTCGCGGGCACTGGTGAGCACTGCGTCAGCGGTGTTGGCGCCGGCCGTGGTGACGGTCTTCTCGATGTCGGTGGACAGGATCTTGGCCTGGGCCGCGGTGTCGGAGGCGACCTTGAGCAGGGTGCTGTGGGCCTCGCGGGCGCTGGACAGCACGGTTTCGGCGGACGCCGAACTGGCGCTTCCCAGCGTGCGTTCGATCTCGGCCGAGAGGTCGCGGGCGCGGGCGAGCGCCTGCTCCGAAGCAGCGACCAGAGCGGATTGAGCCTCGCGGGCGCTGCTCAGGACGTTTTCCGCCGTCGACATGCTGGCGCCGCCGAGCGTGTGGGCGATGTCCGCCGACAGGTCCCTGGCGCGGGAGAGTGCCTGTTCCGACGACGCCAGCAGGGTCGACTGGGCCTCGCGGGCGCTGGAAAGCATGGCGTCCGCGGCGGATGTGCTTGCGCTGCCGAGGGTGCGGGCGATTTCCGCCGAGAGATCCCTGGCGCGGACCGCCGCCTGGTCCGAGGTGGCGAGCAGGGTGGTCTGGGCGTCGTGAACGCCGCCCAGGATCGCGGAAACCGTGGAGGCGCCGGTGGTGCTGAGCGTGTGCTCGGCGTCCGCCGCGGCCGATCGCAGGTTGGCGCCGACCTCGCCGGAGACGGTCGACAGGGTGTCGCGGGCGAGCCGGGCGCTGGTCTGCAGCGATTCGGTGGTGCTGCTCACCAGGGTGACGAGCGCGTGCTCGGCTTCCTGGACGCGGGTACGGATGCCCTGCGACAGCTCCTCGGCGCGGGCCACCAGCACGTCGCTGGCCTGGCGTCCGCCGGTCTCGATGCGGACCGCGACCGCTTCGATGCGGGTCCCGAGCAGGTTCTCGAATTGCGCGACGCGCGTCTCGATCTCGTTCGCCACCGCGCCGACCCGGGTGTCGAGCCCGTCATGGATCGCCTGGAAGCGCGCCGTGACGGTGTCGACCAGGTTCATGCTGCGGCCGTCGATGGTCTCGGTGACATTGTTGATGCGGTGGTCGATCGCGTCGATGGCGTGGGTGGTGCCCTGGGCCAGCGACGAGGTGAGGGTGGCGATGCGGCCGTCGAGCGCCGCGACGATCTGGCCGGTTCCCTCGTTCAGCGAAGCGGTGAGGGTGGCGGCCTTGTCGTTCAGCGTTTCGATCGCCTGGGCGGTGCCGCCGTTGAGCGTGTTGGTGAGGTCGTGCAGCCTTGTGTCGATGGCGTCGGTGACCGATTTGGCGCGGTTGTCGAACGAGGTCTCGAGCGCCTGGAGCCGGCCGTCGACGCTTTCGTCAAACGCCTTGATCCGGGTGTCGAGCGACACGTCGAGATTGGTGACGCGCGATTCCAGCGAGGTCTGAAATGCGCCGAGGCGCTGGTCGAGCGCGCCCTGCAGGTCGCCGGACTGCGCGGTGACGCG
>JBKQQE010000298.1:0-7584 GCA_052326245.1 Xanthobacteraceae bacterium
CAACCGCCTGATCGACAGTTGCTTGACCCGGCCATCCACGCTTTGCAGCAGGGCAAGGCCCTGAAGAGTGGACCCGCGGGTCAAGCCCGCGGGTGACGAGTGTTGTGGGAACGGCGAGCCAGTTCCTCGCCCGTCACGCCACGTCGAGAATCTGCACCGCGCCTTCGAGATCGACCGACACCAGCTGCGACACGCCGCGCTCCGCCATGGTGACGCCGAACAGCCGGTTCATGCGCGCCATGGTGATCGGATTGTGGGTAATGATGATGAAGCGGGTCTCGGTGTCGCGCGTCATCTCGTGCAGCAGGGTGCAGAAGCGCTCGACATTGTGGTCGTCGAGCGGCGCGTCGACTTCGTCCAGCACACAGATCGGCGACGGGTTGGTGAGGAACACCGCGAAGATCAGCGCCAGCGCGGTCAGCGCCTGCTCGCCGCCCGACAACAGCGACAGCGACTGCGGCTTCTTGCCCGGCGGCTTGGCGATGATTTCCAGGCCGGCCTCGAGCGGGTCGTCGCTCTCGATCAGATGCAGCGCCGCTTCGCCGCCGCCGAACAGTTCGGTGAACAGCCGCTTGAAGTGGGCGTTGACGGTCTCGAACGACGTCAGCAGCCGCTCGCGCGCCTCCTTGTTCAGGCTCTGGATGCCCTGGCGCAGCCGCTTGATGGCTTCGACCAGGTCGTCGCGCTCGGTGGTCAGGGTGCCGTGCTGGGTCTCGACCTCGCGCAGTTCTTCCTCGGCGCGCAGGTTGACGGCGCCGAGGCGTTCGCGGTCGCGGCGCAGCCGCTCCAGGTCGGCCTCGATATCGGCGACCGGCGGCAGCTCGGTGTCCGGCTTGAGTTCGGCGAGCGCGGCCACGCCCTGCGGCTCGATCTCGAGCATGTCGCGAATTTCACGCTCGGTGTCTTCCAGCCGCCGCTGCGCGCCCTGCATGCGCTCCTCGGCGCGGGCGGTGGCTTCGCGCGCGGCGGAGAGCGCCTCCAGCGAGGCGCGGGCGGCGCGGTCGGTTTCGGCCATCCGCGTCTCGGCCGCAGCCAGCGCGTCGGCCGCGTCCCGCCGCGCTGACTCGGCGATCTCGATTTCGCTCATCACCGCGCGGCGCTTCTCGGCGAAGATCGCCGGGGCGGCGTCGAGCTCGGTGCGTTCGATCTTCAGCTCGGTGACGCGGGCTTCGATGGTGGCGATCTGCGCCGCCGCGCCTTCCTTGCGGGCCAGCCACTCGTTGCGCTCGGCGACGATGGCCTGGACCCGGCGATCGGCGAGTTCGGCCTCCCGCGCCAGCGCCTGGGCTTCGGCGCGCACCTGCGCCGCCAGCCGGCGATAGCCGTCCATGTCCTCGCGCACGGTCGCGAGCCGGGCCTCGGCCTCCGCGCTGGCCGGCAGTTCGGCGATGGATTCCGCCGCCGCTTCCAGCGCGCCGCGCGCCTCGTCGCGGTCGGCGTGCAGGCGGGTCTGCGCTTCCGCCAGCGCCGACTTGCGCGCCGCGTGTCGATTGACCTCGCGTTCGGCGGCGGCATGGCGCTCGCGCGCGGCGTCGGCTTCGCGCTGCGCCGCGCGCCAGGCATCGCGCGCCGCGCTTTCGTGCGCCGCCGCCGTCCGCACCTGCTGTTCGGCGCTCTCCAGCGCTTCGCGCTTGGCGATGGCGTCGTGGCGCGCATCGTCGAGCTCGGCCTCGATCTCGCCGAGCCGCGCCCGCTGCGCCAGCCGTCGCGCCGCGCCGGTGGGGGCGTGCGCCGCGGCGACAAAGCCGTCCCAGCGCCAGACGTCACCCTCCAGCGACACCAGCCGCTGGCCGGTCCTGAGCCGGGCGGCCAACTCGGCGCCGCGCTCGCGCGGCACCACGCCGATCTGGGCCAGGCGCCGCGCCAGTTCGATCGGCGCGCTGACATGGGCGGTCAGCGGCTCGACGCCTTCCGGCAGCACCGGGTCGCCGTCCAGCACCCCGATCTGGGTCCAGTGCATCGGCGCCGACGCATCCACCGGCGCGTCGAGATCGTCGCCCAGCACCGCCCCCAGCGCCTTCTCGTAGCCCTTGGTGACGGTGACGCCGTCGATGATCGGCGGCCACAGGTTCTTGGTTTCGCCGTCGAGCAGCCGGGAAATGGTCTTGGCCTCGGTCTCCAGCCGCTGCACCCGCTTTTCGGCTTCGGTCAGCGGCGCGCGGGCGCTTTCCAGCGTCTGGCGCGCCAGCTGATGCGCGGTCTCGTTGCCGCGGGTGGCGAGTTCGGCCTCGGCGAGCGATTGCTGGGCGGTCTCGATGGCGGCGGCCAGCATCTCGAGGTCGCCGAAGGCGCCGGTTTCCCGCGCCAGCCGTTCGATCTCGCCCTCGACATTGGCGATGTCCTGGTCGAGGCGGCCGACGCGGCTCTGCTGCGACCGCACGCTGGCTTCGAGCTGCGCGCGCTTGGCAGTGAGATCGGCCAGCGCCGTGGTCAATTCGGAAAAAGTGCGCTCGGCGGCCGCCAGCGTCGCCTCGGCCTCGGCCACCCGTTCATCGGCGCCGCTGCGCTTCTCGACGCGGGCCTTGATGTCGTCCTTGAGGATGGCGTCCTCGGCGTCGAGCCGCTGCAGCGCGACGTCGGCGTCGGAGGCCTGGCGCTGTTCGCGTTCGACGTCGGCGCCGAACTGGGTCAGCCGGCGGTCGAGCTCGGCGGCGCGTTCCCGCGCGCGTTCCTCTTCCCGGTCGAGCAGATCGCGCGCGCTGGTGAGGCGCTGCAGCCCCGCCGCGGCGCGGGCCTCGTTGTCGCGCAGGCCCGGCAGCTCGGTGGCGCGGATCGCCTGGATGCGCGCGGCTTCCGCCTGCTCGCGCGTCCGCTCGGCCATCTCGCGCACGGTGAGGTCGTGCGCCTGCCCGGTGTCGTTGACGTCGGCATGGGCCTGCAGCCAGCGCAGGTGAAACAGCGTGGCCTCGGCCTTTCGTACCTTGGCCGCGACCTCGCGGTAGCGAATGGCCTGCCGCGCCTGGCGCTTCAGGCCGTCGATCTGGCCGGCCAGCTGGCCGATCACGTCCTCGACGCGGACCAGGTTGGTCTCGGCGGCCTTCAGCCGCAGCTCGGCTTCGTGGCGGCGCGCGTGCAGGCCGGCGACGCCGGCGGCGTCCTCCAGCACGCGGCGGCGCTGCTCGGGCTTGGCCTGGATGATCTCGCCGATCTTGCCCTGGTGCACCAGGGCGGGCGAGCGCGCGCCGGTGGCGGCGTCGGCGAACAGGATCTGGACGTCGCGGGCGCGCACGTCGCGGCCGTTGATGCGGTAGGCCGAGCCGGCTTCGCGCTCGATCCGGCGGGAGATTTCCAGGACGTCCTGGTCGTTGATCGACGCCGGCGCGGCGCGATCGGAGTTGTCGATCGTCATCGACACTTCGGCATGATTGCGCGATGGCCGGTTGCCCGAGCCCGCGAAAATCACCGAATCCATGTCGGTGGCGCGCAGCGACTTGTGCGAGGTCTCGCCCATCACCCAGCGCAGCGCCTCGACCAGGTTGGATTTGCCGCACCCGTTCGGGCCGACGACGCCGGTCAGGCCTGGCTCGATGTGGAAATCAGTCGGTTCGACGAACGACTTGAAACCGTGCAGGCGAAGGCGAGTGAGTTTCATGGACACTTTGCTCTGTTGGCAGGAACTAAAATTATCCTGCCGGGCCAAGGCGATACACCGCTTGCCCGTAGTGTAGCTGAGTCGCGCCATGCGGCCCGGACGGATCGACAATGGCGACGCCGCCGGGCGAGGGCAACCTCAAGCCGGGGCTTTTCCCAAGCCTTTTATCCACACTTTTTCAGGCATTTACAGCCGTTGCGGGGCGTGGCCCTACTTGGCTACCCCTCCGCTTCCCGACCATTGCCCCGCGCCGGCGCCCGGCAGGCGCCAGGGCGCCTCACGCCTTCAGCAGCGGATTGATCAGCTTTTCAAAGGCTTCGAGTGATGTTTCGCCCGTCACCATGGTGCCGTTGACGAAGAAGGTCGGCGTCGATTGCACCTTCAGCATGGTGGATGCGTATTTCTGGGTGGCCTGGATACCATCGAGGACCTTCTGGTCCTTGGTGCACGCGGTGAAGGCCTCGTTGCTGAGGCCGGCCTGGCGTCCGACCCGCCTCAGTGCCGTCTCCGCGACGTCCATCTTGTTGGTGACCCATTCGGGTTGCTGGCGGAACAGCAAGTCCACCACGGCAAAATACTTGCCGGTATCGGACTTTCCGATGCAGCGGGCGAACATGATCGCGACGGCGTCCAGCTCGTTCAGGGGAAATTCACGGAAGATGTATCTGACCTTGCCGGTGTCGATATATTCCGCCTTCAGCTTGGGAAACACGTTGAGATAGAAGGCCGCGCAATGCGGGCAGGTCAGCGACGCATATTCCACGATCGTGACGGTGGCGGTCTCCGATCCCAGCGCCATGTCGCCGAGCGCGCTCGGCGTGGCGACGGCGGCGGCAGATTGCGACTGCGCCGCGGCGCTGCCGATCATCTGCCACAGCGGCAGGCCGGTCAGGGCGGCAATTCCGGTCACGGACAGAACAGTTGAAAAAGCGCGGCGCGTCAGGGTCAAAGGCGTCACTCCGGATACGGCGGTCAATCGGACGTCACGGGCGGCTTCGCTAGCTTGAAATCAGGATTGTGGCAATGGCAGGCCGGCAGCACGGCGGCCACCAAAACCTCACTTCCGCTTGATCGAGGCGCCGAGCCGCGCCAGCGCGGTGCGCAGGCTGTCGTCTTCGACCGCGCCCAGCGTCTCGGCAACACGGGCGACCTCGCCCGCGTCCGGGCCCTTGCGCGGAATGCGGCGGGGCGGGCGCGACAGCGGCGCCTGCCGCAACGCCAGCCGGCCCACCGCGTTCCAGCCGAAAAAACGGTTGACCCGGCCGATAATGACATCGGATGTATGCTGGATCTCCAGCGCCATCGGGCCTTCCACGCGCAGCACCAGCGTTGCGGGCTCCGGAGGCTGGCCTTCCACCGGCCGTGGCCACTGGATTTTCAGAGGTTGAGCATGCATCGCAATCTCGGGGCCCGCGATCTCCGCCCAGCGCGTCACGAGTTCGCGCGACGCGAAACCCTGTCGCGCAAACAGCTCGTTGATCGCGCCGCCCAAGAGGACGGAAAGCGGCTTGGCGGAAAGGTAGCCGGGCTTGGACATGGGCGGCTCGGACGTGAACAGTCAGGACTTGGACAGCCGGGAGTTGGGCGGCGTGCTGATCGGCAACGGCGCCGGAGATCGCAGCGATGAGTCTAGCAGGCGCGGCGGGGCAACGAAAGCAAACGCCGCCGGCCGAATCGAGCGGCGCGCCGCCCGATCGCGCGGGGCGGTTGCTGGCGTGGTACGACCGGAACCGCCGCCGGCTGCCCTGGCGGGCGCTGCCGGGCGAGGTGGCGGATCCCTACCGGGTGTGGCTGTCGGAAATCATGCTGCAACAGACCACCGTGAAGACGGTGGGGCCCTATTTCGAAAAGTTCCTCGCCCGCTGGCCGAGCGTCGCGGCGCTGGCGCGGGCCGGCCTCGACGACGTGCTCTCGGTGTGGGCCGGGCTTGGCTATTATTCGCGCGCGCGCAATCTCCACGCCTGCGCGGTGGCGGTCGCCCGCGACCACGGCGGTGAATTCCCCGACACCGAGACGGGGCTGCGCGCGTTGCCGGGGATCGGTCCGTACACCGCGGCCGCCATTGCCGCGATCGCGTTCGACCGCCGCACCATGCCGGTCGACGGCAACGTCGAGCGCGTGGTGTCGCGGCTGTTCGCCGTCGAGCAGGCGCTGCCGGAGGCCAAGCCCGCGATCCGCGGCTTCGCCGCCTCGCTGCTGGGACCGCATCGCGCCGGCGACAGCGCGCAGGCGTTGATGGACCTGGGCGCGACCATCTGCACGCCGAAGCGCCCGGCCTGCGCGCTGTGTCCGTTCACCGGGGGCTGTGCCGCCAGCGCGCGTGGCGACCAGGAAAGTTTCCCGCGCAAGGCGCCGAAGAAAACCGGGGCGCTGCGCCAGGGCGCGGCCTTTGTCGTCACGCGCGGCGACGAGCTTCTGGTGCGGACGCGGCCGGCGAAGGGCCTGCTCGGCGGCATGACCGAGGTGCCGACCTCGGACTGGCGCGCCGGGTACGACAACGCGGCGGCGCGGAAAGCGGCGCCGCGGCTCGCCGCCGCGCTGCGCTGGCGGCGCAGGGCGGGCGTGGTCAGCCACGTCTTCACGCATTTTCCGCTCGAACTCACGGTGTATGCCGCAATCGCGCCGTCCCGCGCCCGCGCGCCCGAGGGCATGCGCTGGGTCAAGCTCGCGGCGCTCGACGATCAGGCGTTCCCGACCGTGATGCGCAAGGTGATCGCGCACGGGCTGAAGGGGTGAAACGCCTTGCGGCGTCCGCTCAGTGCCGCTGCCTGAGATACGTCGGGAGATCGCGGCCGGCGACCTCGATGAAGGCCCGTTCGCTGATCGCGACGCCGTCCATCCGGTCCAGCCGAAACACCCGGAAGCCGTTGCGGTCCGGGCACCACGAGATCAGCAGCCAGCCATAGGCATAGGTGGTCAGCGCCAGCGGATGCACCATGCGCTCGGACTTGCGGCGGTGCGCGTCGTGATAGGTGAAACCCAACAGCCGGCTGGTTCTGATCGCCTTGCGCACCAGCGCCGCGGACCGCGGCGCGCGCTGCTCCGCCAGTTGCCGGGCCCGCAGCCGCCGCTGCGACGGCGGCGGCGTCGGCTGGTTGGCCCAGGCGGCGTCGATCTTGGCGCGGGCGTCCTTCGCCGCCGCGGCGAGATCCGGGTCGCCGACCTGCTCCACGAACGACAACCCCAGCGCGATGGCGTCGATCTGGTCGTGGTCGAAGGTCAGCGGCGGCAGATCGACGTTGCCGCGCAGCGTGTAGCCGACGCCGGCCTGGCCGTCGATCGGAAGGCCCTGCGCCTGCAGCGTCGCGATATCGCGATAGATGGTGCGGACCGAGGTTTCCATGGCCTCGGCCAATCGTCGGCGCGCACCAGCGGCTTCGCCTTCAGCCGGGCGACCAGGTCGAGCAGGCGGTCGGCGCGTCGCATCCATTCTCTCCTGACACCACGCTGTCAGGAGGCCACCTGTAAGGCAAGGGTCGCGCGAAGGAGCCCTTGCATGATCAGAACCGCCCTGGACGACCTCGAGGTTCCGCCCTGTTCCTGCCTGCTCGGCTGGCGCGTTATGGATGCGCGGCCGGACGACGGCTGGGTCCGGATCGGCTTTGTGGGCAAGCCGGAGTTCTGCAATCCGGCCGGCTTCATCCAGGGCGGCATCCTCACCGCCATGCTCGACGACACCATGGGCCCGGCGGTCTTCATCAAGTCCGCCGGCCGGCTCTACACCGCGACTATCGCCATGACCGTGAATTTTCTGGCGCCTGCGCGCGTCGGGCCGCTGGTCGGCGAGGCCAGGGTGGTGCAGCTCGGCAAATCGATCGCGTTCATGGAGGGCCGGCTCGAGACCGAAAGCGGCGACACCGTTGCAACCGCCACGGCGACGGCGCGGCTGGTCGAGAGCGCCAAGGCGATCCGCTAGTGGTCCGATTCCAACATTTGCATCCCATCTCGGCAGGCGCTTTGCAAATGTTGGAATCAAAGGACCACTAGCTAAG
>JBKQQE010000299.1:0-8832 GCA_052326245.1 Xanthobacteraceae bacterium
CGCGACGGGCCGGGATTGCATCAATGCCGTCATCCTGAGAGCCTGACCGAAAATGAAGTTGAGTCCTTTCAATGAGTTATCAAACTGCATCCAATGGATGAATGAGGCCACCACATCAAAAGAGCCCGTAAATTAGGGCACGTTCTGGTGTCGCGGAATCCGATACCTTCGCGAGGCGACTCCAAACCCCCTGATTTTGCTGGCCGCATTTTGAGTCAGACTCTGAGGAGCGGCGTCTTCGCCGCGTCTCGAAGGATGAGGCCAAAGTCACTCGATGGCCTCATGGTTCGAGACGGCGCAAGAGCGCCTCCTCACTATGAGGAGCTACCTTCGAGATCCGCGTTCATCGCGGAGGCTGTCATCGGGCCGCGCTTCGCGCGGACCCGTTGGCGCGCCCCGGAATGACGGAGGTTTGGCTAAGCCGCTTGCGGCTCACCGCCGCCCGAACAGCTTCTCGATATCGGCGAGCTTCAACTCCACGTAGGTCGGCCGGCCGTGGTTGCACTGGCCGGACTTGGGGGTGGATTCCATCTCGCGCAACAGCGCGTTCATCTCCTCCGGCAGCAGGATGCGGCCGGCGCGCACCGAGCCGTGGCAGGCCATGGTGGCCGAGACGTGCATCAGCCGCCGCTCCAGCGGCAGCGCCTCGTCCCAGTCCGCCATGTGCTCGGCGAGATCGCGCAGCAGCGCGCCGGCATCGGCCTTGCCGAGCAGCGAAGGCGTCTCGCGCACCGCGACCGCGCCCGGACCGAACGATTCGATCACCAGGCCGAAGCTTTCCAGCTCGGCCGCGCGCGCCACCAGCCGTTCCATGGTGGCCTCGTCCATCTCGACGATCTCCGGGATCAGCAGGATCTGCCGCGCCACGCCGTCGCGCGCCAGCGCGGCCTTCAGCCGTTCATAGACGATGCGCTCATGGGCGGCGTGCTGGTCGACCACCACCAGGCCGTCGCGGGTCTGCGCCACGATGTAGGTGGCATGGATCTGGGTGCGCGCGGCGCCGAGCGGCCGGTCGAGCAGGTCGGGCGCCGGCGCCGGTTGCGCCCGCACGTCGGCGGCCGGGCCGCCCACATCGAAGGTAGCCTGGCTGCCTTCGGCGAAGCCGGCCTCAGCGAGGGCAGCCGCCGCTCCAGCGCCTGCGTAGGCGAACGGCTGCCCGGCGGGCGCCGCGGGCGAGCGCTGCCAGTCCCAATTCATGGGCCGCTGCAACCCCGCCCGGAACGCGCCGAGCGCGCTGTCGCCGCCATTGGCGGCGGTGCGGCGGCCCTCGCGCGCCAGCCCCTCCTTGAGCGCGTGGACGATCAGCGCGCGCACCAGCCCGGCATTGCGGAACCGGACCTCAGTCTTGGCCGGATGCACGTTGGCGTCGACCTCGCGGGTGTCGAGCGTCACGAACAGCGCCACCACCGGGTGGCGGTCGCGCGGCAGGTAGTCGGCATAGGCCGCCCGCACCGCGCCGAGGATGAGCTTGTCGCGCACCGGCCGGCCGTTGACGAACAGGTACTGGCCGAGCGCATTGGCCCGCGTCAGCGACGGCGCCGCGGCGTAACCCTCGACGCGGACGCCCTCGCGCTCGGACTCGACCGCGATGGCGCTGATGCTGAAGTCGGCGCCGAGAATGTCGCCGAGCCGGGTCAGGCGGCCGGGCGCGCCGGGCAGCGCCGCCGCCCAGGTCACCGGCGCGCGTTCCTCGCCGGCGAGCGTGAACGCGATCTCGGGGCGCGCCATGGCCAGCCGCCGCACGGTCTCGCGGATGGCTTCGGCCTCGGTGCGGTCGGTCTTGAGAAACTTCAGCCGCGCCGGGGTGGCATAGAACAGGTCGGTGACCTCGACGCGGGTGCCTATGGTCAGCGCCGCCGGCGCGATGTCGGACTTGACGCCGGCGTCCACATGCAGCGCCCAGGCGTTCGGTTCGCCGGCCTGGCGGGTGGTGATGGCCAGCCGCGCCACCGCGCCGATCGACGGCAGCGCCTCGCCGCGAAAGCCCAGCGTGCGGATCTGCAGCAGGTCCTCGTCGTCGAGCTTGGAGGTGGCGTGGCGCTCGACCGCGAGCGCGAGATCGCGCCGCGTCATACCCTGGCCATCATCGGTGATGGCGATGCGGCGCCGGCCGCCGCCCTCGGTGAAGATGTCGATCCGGCTGGCGCCGGCGTCGATGGCGTTTTCCACCAGTTCCTTCACCGCACTGGCCGGCCGCTCCACCACCTCGCCGGCGGCGATGCGGTTGACGATGGTTTCGGGCAGCTGGCGGACGGGCATGGAGCGGGCGACTCGGGAAAACGAGCCGCTAATTTAGGGACTTTACGCCCCCATGGGGAGGGCGACGCGGCAATTATCCCGGCTGTCGGCTGTCGCTTCATCCCCGAGCAGCGGGCCGTTCTGCGCCAGCCACAGGTCGAGCGCGCGTGCGAGATCGGGCGAGATCGGCGTCAGCGGCAGCCGGCATTCCGGCGAGGCGATCAGGCCCTGGCGACACAGGCAGTGCTTGATCGGGATCGGATTGGCTTCGCGGAACAGCTGCGGGATCAAACGCGCGAGCGGCGACCACAATGCCAACGCGCCGTGCTGGTCGTTCGCCGCCATGCGCCGCGCGGTCGCGACGAATTGTGTGGTGGCGATGTGGCACGACGCCAGGATGCCGCCGTCGGCGCCGTGGCCGAGCATGGCGAAGAACATCGGATCCTCGCCGGTCAACATCGCGAAGCCGTCAGGCCGCAGTGACAGCAGTTCCAGCGACTGCGCCAGGATGCCGGAGGAATCCTTGACGCCGACGATGTTGGGCAATTCGGCGAGCCGCAGCAGGGTCTCGTTCTCGAGATTGACCGAGGTCCGGTAGGGAACGTTGTAGACGAGGATGTCGCGTCTGCTCGCCTGCGCGATCGCCTCGAAATGCAGCCGCAGGCCCTGCTGCGTGGGGCGGTCATAGTAGGGGCACACGGAAAGAATGCCCTGGAAATCATACGCCTGCAGCCGCCGAACGGCGCGGATCACCTTGTGGGTGGCGTTGCCGCCGATGCCGACGAAGATCGGGGCGCGGCCGGCGACGGTCGTGACGGTGGCGTCGACGACGGCCTCGATCTCGTCGTCGTCAAGCGTCGGTGCCTCGCCGGTTGTTCCCAGCGGGACGAAGCCGGACACGCCGCGGGCGAGCAGATATTCGATGAGGGTGCGATAGCTTACGAGGTCGATGCGGCCGTCCCGGAACGGTGTCACGAGCGGCGCCCACACGCCCGATATGGCGGCCATGGTGAAGATCCCGATTGCTGACGATCCCATCCTAGGCCGCAGAGGCGATTTATGTTATGTAATATATATAAATCAATAATTTAGAGATGCTAATGAATATCGCGCCCCGTGACATCGACGTCACCATCGTCCGCGCCTTCCTTGCGGTGATCGAGACCCGCAGTGTGACCCGCGCCGCCGAGGTGATGAACCTCTCGCAGGGGGCGATCAGTCAGCAGCTCAGGCGACTTGAAGAGCTGTCGGGCTCCACGCTGTTCGTGCGGGCGGGTCGGCGGCTGGAGCTGTCGCCCGAGGGGCGCGCCCTCACCGCGGCGGCTTCGCAATTCGTCGCCGCCAACGACCACCTGTGGGCGTCGCTGCGCCAGCCGGCGTTCGAGGGCGAGGTGCGGTTCGGTGCGCCCTATGACATCATCGGGAGCTATGCGCCGCCGATCCTGCGGCGCTTCAGCCGCGCCTTTCCCAACATCCGCGTCAAGCTGGCGTGCCAGGATTCGGTGGTGCTGCTGTCGGAGCTGAAGGCCGGCAATCTCGACCTCGCGCTCACCACAGAGCTTGGCTGCGGCAAGGGCGGCGAGACGCTGCGGCACGATCACCTGGTCTGGGTCGGCGCGCGGGGCGGCGAGGCGCACGCGCGGCGTCCCCTGCCGGTGTCGTTCGGCGCCGAGGCCTGTGTGTTCCGGCCGATCGCCATCGCGGCGCTGCGCAAGGCGCGCCGGGAGTGGGTTGCGGTGTGCGAGGTCAGCAACATGGAGCCGGTACGCGCCACGCTGGAAGCCGATCTCGCGGTGGCGCCGCTGCTCAGCCATTCCGTGCCGGACACGCTGGAGGTGCTGACTGCGGCGAAGGATCTGCCGAAGCTGCCGGCGTTCCGGATCAATCTCTACCACGCCGCCAATCCAAAGCCGGTGGTCCGCGCCTTCGCCGAGCATGCGCGGCGCTGCATGACGGCGAGTCCGGCCGGCTAGCTTTCTTTAATCGTCGGGGCGGCCGCCGCGTAGCGCCTTGACGTTGCCGCGATGTTTTTTGCCTTCCAGGCGGCGCATTTTCGAGCCCAATGTCGGCCGGGTGGCGCGGCGCGGCTTCGGACGCACGGCGGCGTCGCGCAAGAGGTCGACCAGGCGGTCGATGGCGTCCTGGCGGTTGCGCTCCTGGGTGCGGTAGCGCTGGGCGTGGATCACGATCACGCCGTCCTTGGTCATGCGCTGTCCGGCGAGCCGGATCAGCCGCTGCTCCATGTCGGGGGGCAGGCCCGCGCGCCGCGCGTCGAAGCGCAGCTGGGCCGCGGTCGCCAGCTTGTTGACGTTCTGGCCGCCCGGGCCCGAGGCGCGCACGAAGCTGATCTCGAGATCGTTCTCGTCGATGGCGATGGCGTGGTTGATCCGCAGCATGGCGCTTCCTAGAACAGTTTCCGGCGAAATGCACCCTGACCGGCCGAGGCTGCCGCGACGGCTATTTTTCGTCCTGCAGCGGCGGCGCCGAGGCGATCAGCGCCTTGAGAAAGGTGACGATGATCCGGCCGCCGCGGCCCGACTCGCCGTCCTTCGACATGATCGCCATGCCGCGGACCAGCGCGATGAAGCCGGTCGCGATTTGCGTCGGATCGCCGGGAGCCTTCTTGCCGAACAGTTCGAACAGTTTCGCGATGTAGCTGCCGAGCGCGCGGCGGTGCTTGCGGTTCAGCTCGTTGTAGACCTGCGCGAAGGACGGGCTGCGCAGCGCCCGCAGCTGCAGTTCGATGGCGAGCACGGCGATGCCGGATCGGCGTTGATCGTCGCGGCCCATTTCTCGATTCCCGCGATGGCGGCGGCGGCATCACCCCGCGATTCGATCAACGCCGCCTCGATCTTCGCGCGTTCCTCGGCCTGGTAGCGCTGCACCAGTTCGAGCAGGATCGATTCCTTGTCGGGGAAATTCGAGTAGAACGCCCCCTGCGAAAACCCCGCCGCGTCGGCGATGTCGCGGACCGAGGCCAGGGCGAAACCCTTTTCGGCGATCTCATTGCGTGCGGCCTCGATCAGCAGGCTCCGCGTCCGCGCCTGACTCTCCTCGCGACTTAACCTCGCCACCGGCCGCACCTTTCAAACAATGGATTACGATTGATTCTTAGATATCGCGCAAACAAAGGAAAGGGGGCATCCTGCCCGCGCGCTGTTCATCAAGGATCTGGCGATCGCGGGCGCTCTGAGGATCATTGCCGCACGGGCGTGGCAACCCGTCGGCAGCATGGCCGCCTGACAGCCGGCGCGGCGGGCGTCAGTTCTTGACGGGTGCGGGCGGCGCCGGGGGCGCTGCGGTTTGCGCCGTCGCCTCGGCGGCGCGTCCGACCACCACCGTGAGCAAACCGTTGCCCCACAGCCGCCGCGCCACCCGCTTCGCATCGTCGAGGGTGACGGCGTCGATGATGCTGCTGCGCCGTTCGAGATAGTCGATGCCGACATTGTCGAGCTGGTACTGCACCAGCACCGCGGCGATCTTGGCCGAGGTGTCGAGCGCCAGCATCTGCGACCCCTTGAGGAAGGACTTCGCCTCGTCGAGCTCGGTCTGGGTCGGGCCGTCCGCGCCCATCCGGCCGATCTCGCCCGACAGCGTCTCGATGGTGGGGATGACGCGGTCGGCGCGGGTGGCGGTCGATCCGACAAACATCGCCGACCGGCTCATCCAGATCATCGATTCGGAAATCGAGTAGACCAGCCCGCGCTTCTCGCGGACCTCCCGGTACAGCCGCGACGTCAGTCCGCCGCCGCCGAGAATGTGGTTGATCACGTAGGACGCCATGAAATCGGGATCGTCCCGCTTCAGGGCCGCCGCGCCGAACATCACCACGGTTTGCGGCACGTCGAGCGGCACCTGCACGCGCCGGGGCGGCGCGGCGGGGACTGTCTCCGCGACGGCGACCAGGTCGGCCTTCGCCGGCAGGCCGCCGAAGGCGCGGTCGATCAGGCGCCCCAGCGTCGCGGCGTCGATGTCGCCGACCACGGCGATCTTGAGCTGGTCGCGGCCGAAGTTGCGGCGACGGAAATCGCGCAGATCGGCGGGCTGGATCGCCGGTACGCTGTCGAGGGTGCCGGTGGCCGGCCGGCCATAGGGGTGGTCGGGAAAGGCGAGCTGCCAGAAGGCGTTGGCCGCGAGTGCCCCCGGCGTCGTGGTCTCGCGGTGCAGGGCGGAGAGAATCTGGCCGCGGATCCGCTCGACCGCCTCCGTGTCAAAACGCGGCTCGGTCAGCGCCAGCCGCAGCAGATCGAAAGCTTCGTCGTGATCCCCCTTCAGCATCCGCAGCGAGCCGCGGAAGAAATCCCGCCCCGAGCCGAAGGACATCTGAATGGCGCGACGCTCCAGCCGGTCGTGAAAGGCTGTGGAGTCCAGCTCGCCCGCGCCCTCGTCGAGCAGGTCGGCGACCATGTTGCTGACACCAGGCTTGCCGGCGGGATCCTGCGTTGCGCCGCCGGCGAAGGCATAGTCCATCGCCACCAGCGGCACCGTAGAATCCTGCACGAACCACGCTTCGATGCCGCCGGGCGAAACCAGGCGCTGGATCCTGGTGGCGGCGCGGGCCGGCGAACCGCCGCCGATCGCGAATGCCGGCAGCAGCGGGACCATCGCCAGCGACCGGATGACGTCGCGACGGCGCAGCATCATGAGCGCTTCTCCGCGTGCCTGCCCGTCGCCTTGACGAGATAGCCGGTGACCGACCGCTTCATGTCGAGCCAGTTGCGTGCGGCGTCGCGGACCTGGTCCGCGGTGACGGCGCGGATCCGGCGCGGCCAGCTGACCACGTCGTCGATGGTCAGGCCCACGGTCAGCGCGGCGCCGTACCAGCGCGCCAGGGTGGCCTGGTTGTCCTGCGCGTAGATTGTTTCGGCCACCAGCTGGGTTTTGGCCCGTTCGAGCATTTCCGCCGACACGCCGTTCTGCGTGATCTCGGCGAGCACCGCGTCGATCGCCTGTTCGAGCTGGGTGAATGTCACGCCCGGCTTGGGGGTGGCCGCGATCACGAACTGCGTGGCGTCGACCGCGGTGCCCTGGTAGGAGGCGCTTGCGCTGATGGCGAGCGGGTGGTCGACCACGAGCGAACGGTTGAGCAGCGAGTTGTTGCCGTCGCCGAGCACCTCGGCGAGCACGTCCAGCGCGTCGCTGTCGGCCGCTGAGGTCGTGGCCGACGGCACCAGGTAGTAGCGGCGCAGCGCCGGCTGCTCGACCTGCGGGTCGGCCAGCGTCACGGTGCGGGGCGCGACCGGCGGCGGCTCCTGCGGACGAACCCGCTTCGCGGCAATGTCCGGGCGCGCCGGCAACGGCCCGAACGTCTGTTCGGCCATCGGGCGGACTTCGTCGGCGGTCACGTCGCCGGCGATGACCAGGGTGGCGTTGTTCGGCGCGTAGAAGCGCTTGTAGAACGCGAGCGCGTCGTCGCGGCTGAGCTGCTCGATTTCGTGACGCCAGCCGATCACCGGCCGACCGTAGGGATGATTGAGATAGAGCGCAGCCATGATCTGCTCGGTGAGCCGCGCGTCGGGGCTGTTGCCGACGCGCATGTTGTACTCTTCGAGCACGACGTCGCGTTCGGGCAGCACTTCCTCGCTCTTCAGCGTCAGCCCGGTCATGCGGTCTGCCTCGAAGCTCATCATGCGGGCAAGCTGATCGCGCGGCACGCGCTGGAAGTAGCCGGTGTAGTCCGAAGAGGTGAAGGCATTCTCGCCGCCGCCGACCCGGATCACGGTCTGGGAAAATTCGCCGGCGGGATGGTTGACGGTTCCCTTGAACATCAGGTGCTCGAGGAAATGCGCCAACCCCGACTTGCCGGGCGTCTCGTCGGCGGAGCCGACCTTGTACCAGATCATCTGGGTGACGACCGGCGTGCGGTGATCCTCGATCACGACGACCTGCAGGCCGTTGGCGAGGGTGAACGTCCGCGGCCGCTGCGCCGTGGCGTCGGTGGTCGCGGCGCCTGGGCTCGGGGCCGCCTGCGCGGAGGCCGGCGACAACTCCTCGGCGCGCAGCGACGAGGCCGTCAGCGCACCGGCCAGCGCCAGCACCACCGACAGGGCGCGGGGGGAGAGATCGACGAATTTGCGGGGGCGGGCCAGGCGTTGCGGGCGGCTGTCGCCGCTACGGGTATCGCGGTTGAGCTGGCGGTCCGTGACGTTGTGTGTGATCCCAAGGCCCATGCGCGCGGCTTATTTCCCGGCGACGTCAGGCGGTGCAATCGGATTGTTGAACCGCGTGCTCTCGCCTGGGCCGCTGGTACCATAGGCAAAATCAGGCGACGGCGTCTGATAGCCGGCCGGCGGCATGGTCAGGGTTTCGCGGTCCGGCTCGGCCCGGAACTCCTTGCTCTCAGCCTTCTTCTTTCCGAAAATGTTCTGGAACGTCCAGTCGCTGGCATCGAACCTCATCCCGCCGCCTCGGTCCGGGAGGTCGGAGGTGCCCGGCTGCTGCGGGGCCGCCGGCGAGCGGCTGGTGGTCTTGCGGGCCCCGGCCTGGTCCTTCGGCCAGTTGGCAACCTTCGCGCCGGTATCGCCGGCTTCCGGCGGCGGCAGGTCCCGGCTGCGCGGCACCACCAGCGGCGAGCGCTCGCGGTAGTCGATGCCG
>JBKQQE010000300.1:0-9220 GCA_052326245.1 Xanthobacteraceae bacterium
CTACCGATTGATCCAGCGCAAATCAAAAACGGGCCTAACTCGCGATTGGGTTCTCCATCGACGCTGAACGTCGTTCGGGGGCCATCATGGACGCAAGCGGATCAACCATCGAGCATCGAGGTCGCGCCCTGTGGGTATCGACCGTCGCCTTCACGATCTGCTTCGCGGTGTGGACGATCTTTTCCATCATCGGTATCCAGATCAAGAAGGATCTGGGCCTCAGCGATACCCAGTTCGGCCTCCTGATCGGCACGCCGATCCTGAGCGGATCCCTGATCCGCCTCGTGCTGGGGGTGTGGACCGACCAGTATGGCGGGCGCCGCGTCTACACGGTGGTGATGCTTGCGGCCGCTGTTGCGACCTATCTGCTGACATGGGCGCATACCTATCCTGAATTCCTGATCGCGGCGTTGTTCGTCGGCATCGCCGGCGGCTCCTTCGCGGTCGGCGTCGCCTATGTCTCGCGGTTCTATCCCGCCGGCAAGCAGGGCACCGCGCTCGGCATTTTCGGCGCCGGCAATGTCGGCGCCGCGGTGACCAAGTTCCTCGCGCCGTTCGTGCTGGTCGCCTATGGCTGGCAGGCCGTGGCCCAGGTGTGGGCGCTGGCCATCGGCCTGATGGGGATCGCGTTCTGGCTGTTGACCGAGGAAGACCCGGTCGTCCGCGCCCGCCGCGAGCGCAACGAGAAGCCCAAAAGCATGTGGCTCGAGCTCGCGCCGCTCAAGAACATCCAGGTCTGGCGGTTTGGGCTCTACTACTTCTTCGTGTTCGGGGCCTTCGTCGCGCTGGCGCTGTGGCTGCCGGAGTATCTGATCAAGGTCTACGGGGTCGACATCAGGACGGCGGGCATGACCGCGGCGCTGTTCTCGTTCCCGGCCAGCGTGTTCCGCGCCTATGGCGGCCATTTGTCGGATCGCTACGGCGCCCGGCGGGTGATGTACTGGACCTTCCTGGTCGCGGTCGCCTGCACCTTCCTGCTGTCCTATCCGCCGACCGACTACGTGGTGCGGACGGTGACCGGCGCCGTCAGCTTCCACCTGGAAATGAAGCTGGTGCCGTTCCTGGTCACGATCTTCGTGCTCGGCTTCTTCATGGCGCTCGGCAAGGCCGCCGTCTTCAAGCACATCCCGGTCTATTATCCGAACAGCGTCGGCGCCGTCGGCGGCCTGGTCGGCATGATCGGCGGGCTCGGCGGCTTCGTGCTGCCGATCGCGTTCGGCGCGCTGGTCGACCTGACCGGACTATGGACCAGCTGCTTCATGCTGCTGTTCATCCTGGTGAGCGGCGCGCTGGCATGGATGCACGTCTCGATCCGCCAGATGGAGCGCGGCGTCGCGGGCGAAGCGCTGCGCAAGCTTCCCGAACTGCCGGAAATGGAGGAAATCCACCAGCCCGAGCATATCGGCGCGCTGTCCGGCGCGGTGTTGACCGACTGGCGCCCGGAGGACAAGACGTTCTGGGAGAAGACCGGACGCGCGGTGGCGCGGCGCAACCTGTGGATCTCGATCCCGGCGCTGCTGTTGTCGTTCGCGATCTGGCAGGTGTGGTCGGTGGTGGTGGCGAAGCTGCCCGCGGTCGGCTTCAAATTCACCACCGCCGAATTGTTCTGGCTCGCGGCGCTGCCGGGAATCTCCGGGGCGGTGCTGCGGATCTTCTATTCCTTCATGGTGCCGATCTTCGGCGGCCGGCTGTGGACCACGCTCGCCACCTGGTCGCTCTTGATCCCCGCCGTCGGCATCGGCTACGCGGTGCAGACCCCGTCGACGCCGTATTCGATCTTCCTGATCCTGGCCCTGCTGTGCGGGCTCGGCGGCGGCAATTTCGCCTCCTCGATGGCCAACATCTCGTTCTTCTTTCCGCGCGCCGAGAAGGGCAACGCGCTCGCGCTCAATGCCGGGCTCGGCAATCTCGGCGTCAGCGTCGTGCAGTTCGTGGTGCCGATCGTCATCACCGTCGGCGTGTTCGGCTGGTTCGGCGGCGACCCCGCGATCGTGAAGGGCGCGACGCAGACAGCGCCGCTCTGGCTGCAGAATGCCGGCTTCGTCTGGGTGCCGTTCATCGTCGCCAGCGCGTTCGCGGCGTGGTTCGGCATGAACGACATCGCCTCAGCCAAGGCATCGTTCGCCGATCAGGCGGTGATCTTCCGGCGCCGGCACACCTGGATCATGTGCTGGCTCTACACCGGCACCTTCGGCTCCTTCATCGGCTATTCGGCGGGCTTCCCGCTGCTGGCCAAAACCCAGTTCCCGATGGTGGACGCGCTGCCGTTCGTGTTCCTCGGCCCGCTGGTCGGCGCGCTGTCGCGCTCGGCCACCGGCTGGGTCGCGGACCGATGGGGCGGCGGTCGCGTCACGCTGTGGGTGTTCGTGGCCATGATGCTCGGCGTCGCCGGGGTGCTGTATTTCCTCGGCATCAAGGACCAGCCCGGCGCGTTCTGGGGCTTCTTCGCCATGTTCCTGTTCCTGTTCTTCGCCACCGGGGTCGGCAACGCATCGACCTTCCAGATGATCCCCAACATCATGCGCAAGGAGATGCAGCGGCTGATGCCGGCGGCCGACACCGACGCGCGCCTGCGCCAGGCCGAGAAGGAATCCGCAGCGATCACCGGCTTCACCTCGGCGATCGCCGCCTTCGGCGCCTTCTTCATTCCGAAGGCGTACGGAACCTCGCTCGATCTCACCGGCGGCGTGCAGGCGGCGCTGTGGGGCTTCCTGGTCTTCTACATCACCTGCGTCGCCATCACCTGGGCGATCTACACCCGCCGAGGCGGCCTGCTTCACGATGTCGAGCGCGGTGGCGTCGTCCCCGCGGCTCAGGCCGCCGAATAAGGAGACCAATGATGAGCCATTTCCTGGACCGGTTGTCGTTCTTCACGCGGCCGAAGGAGCCGTTTTCCGAGGGCCACGGCGTGCTGACGACCGAGGACCGTTCCTGGGAGGACGGCTACCGCAAGCGCTGGCAGCACGACAAGATTGTGCGCTCGACCCACGGCGTCAATTGCACCGGCTCGTGCTCGTGGAAGGTCTACGTCAAGGGCGGCATCGTCACCTGGGAGACCCAGCAGACCGACTATCCGCGCACCCGGCCCGACCTGCCCAACCACGAGCCGCGCGGCTGCGCCCGCGGCGCCAGCTACAGCTGGTATCTGTATTCCGGCAACCGGGTGAAATATCCGCTGGTCCGTGCCCGGCTCCTGAAGCTGTGGCGCGCGGCGCGCGCGACCATGACGCCGGTGGCGGCGTGGCGCTCGATCGTCGAGGACCCGGCGAAGCGCGCGTCCTACATGCGCCAGCGCGGGCTCGGCGGCTTCGTGCGCGCCAGCTGGGACGAGGTCAACGAGATCGTCGCGTCCGCCAACGCCTATACCGCCAAGACCCACGGCCCCGACCGGGTGTTCGGGTTCTCCCCGATCCCGGCGATGTCGATGGTGAGCTATGCCGCCGGCGCGCGCTATCTGTCGCTGCTCGGCGGCGTCTGCATGTCGTTCTACGACTGGTACTGCGACCTGCCGCCGGCATCGCCGCAGACCTGGGGCGAGCAGACCGACGTTCCGGAAAGCGCCGACTGGTACAATTCCGGCTTTCTGATCCTGTGGGGATCGAACGTGCCGCAGACGCGCACGCCCGACGCGCATTTCTACACCGAGGTCCGCTACAAGGGCGCCAAGAGCGTGGTGATCTGCCCGGACTATTCGGAGGCCTCGAAATTCGCCGACCTGTGGGTGTCGCCGAAGCAGGGCACCGACGCGGCGCTCGCCATGGCGATGGGCCACGTCATCCTGCGCGAATTCCACATCGACCGCAAAACCAAGTATTTCGACGATTACGCGCGCCAGTATACGGACATGCCATTTCTGGTGCGCCTGGTGAAATCCGAGGGACGGCTCGTACCCGAGCGGTTCGTGCGCGCCTCGGATTTCGCCACTTCGCTCAATGAGGCCAACAACCCGGACTGGAAGACGGTCGCCTATGACGAGGCGAGCGGCGCCATCGTGGTCCCCAACGGATCGGTCGGCTTCCGCTGGGGCGAGAAGGGCAAGTGGAACCTCGAGGAGCGGGAGACCGGCGGCGCCGCGACGCGGCTTCGGCTTTCGCTGGCGGAGGTGAAGGACGAACTCGCCGAGGTCGCCTTCCCCTATTTCGGCAACCGCGAGCATGACCATTTCCAGGGCACCGATCACCCCAGCGTGCTGCTGCGCAAGGTCCCGGCCAGGCGCATCGCGCTGAAGGACGGCGAAGTGCTGGTCGCCTCGGTGTTCGACCTGTTCGTCGCCAATTACGGCGTCGACCGCGGCTTCGGCGGCGACAATCTGGCGACGTCGTTCGACGACATCGAGCCCTACACGCCCGCCTGGGCGGAAAAGATCACCGGGGTGCCGCGCGACCAGATCATCACCGTGGCGCGCGAGTTCGCGCGCAACGCCGAGAAGACGGGCGGCCGCTCCATGGTCATCGTCGGCGCCGGCCTGAACCACTGGTACCACATGGACATGAACTACCGCGGCATCATCAACATGCTGGTGATGTGCGGCTGCGTCGGCCAGTCGGGCGGCGGCTGGTCGCATTATGTCGGCCAGGAAAAGCTGCGCCCGCAGACCGGGTGGGCGCCGCTGGCGTTCGGCCTCGACTGGGGTCGCCCGCCGCGGCAGATGAATTCGACCTCGGCCTTCTATGCGCATACCGACCAGTGGCGCTACGAGACCCTCGACGTCTCCGAGATCCTGTCGCCGACGGCGCCGGCCGGGTCGTGGGGCGGCGCGCTGATCGACTACAACGTCCGCGCCGAGCGCATGGGCTGGCTGCCGTCGGCGCCGCAGCTCGAGACCAATCCGCTGGAGGTGGCGCGGCTGGCGGCGGCCGCCGGCCAGGAGCCGAAGGACTATGTGGCGACAGCGCTGAAGTCGGGCGAGTTGCGGCTTTCCTGCGAGGATCCCGACGATCCGAAGAACTGGCCGCGCAACATGTTCATCTGGCGCTCCAATCTGCTGGGCGCGTCGGGCAAGGGCCACGAATATTTCCTCAAGCACCTGCTCGGGACCACGCACGGCGTGCTCGGCAAGGACCTCGGCGAGGACGGCGGCCGCAAGCCGCAGGAGGTCGGCTGGCACGACGAGGCGCCGGAGGGCAAGCTCGACCTCCTGGTCACGCTCGACTTCCGGATGTCGACCACCTGCATGTATTCCGACATCGTGATGCCGACGGCGACCTGGTACGAGAAGAACGACCTCAACACCTCCGACATGCATCCGTTCATCCACCCGCTGTCGGCGGCGGTCGATCCGGTGTGGGAAGCACGCAGCGACTGGGACATCTACAAGGGCATCGCCAAGGCGTTCTCGACGGTCGCGCCCGAAGTGCTCGGCCTGGAAAAGGACGTCGTGCTCACGCCCATCATGCACGATACCGCCGGCGAGATCGCGCAGCCGTTCGACGTCAAGGACTGGAAGAAGCGCGAGGTCGACCCGATCCCGGGCAAGACCATGCCGGCCGTGACCGTGGTCGAGCGCGACTATCCCAATCTCTACAAGCGCTTCACCTCGCTCGGCCCGCTGATGAACAAGCTCGGCAACGGCGGCAAGGGCATGAGCTGGAACACCGACCACGAGGTCGAGCTGCTCAAGAAGCTCAACGGCGTCGTCACCGAACCGGGAGCCTCCGAAGGGCTCGCCCGCATCGACGATGCGGTCGACGCCTGCGAGGTGATCCTCAGCCTCGCGCCGGAGACCAACGGCGAAGTCGCGGTCAAGGCTTGGGCCTCGCTGGAGGGCTTCACCGGGCGCGACCACACCCACCTGGCGATACCGAAGGAAGACGAAAAGATCCGCTTCCGCGACGTGGTGGCGCAGCCGCGCAAGATCATCTCGTCGCCGATCTGGTCGGGCCTTGAGTCGGAGAAGGTCTGCTACAACGCCGGCTACACCAACGTCCACGAGCTGATTCCCTGGCGCACGCTGACCGGCCGCCAGCAGCTCTACCAGGACCATCTGTGGATGCGCGCCTTCGGCGAGGGCTTCTGCGTCTACCGGCCGCCGATCGACACCAAGAGCGTGAAGCCGGTGATCGACCGCAAGCCGAACGGCAATGCCTCGGTGGTCCTCAATTTCATCACGCCGCACCAGAAATGGGGCATTCACTCGACCTACACCGACAACCTGCTGATGCTGACGCTGTCGCGCGGCGGCCCGATCGTCTGGATCAGCGAGACCGACGCCAAGGGCGCCGGCATCGTCGACAACGACTGGGTCGAGGCCTTCAACAGCAACGGCGCGCTGGTGGCGCGGGCGGTGGTGTCGCAGCGCGTCAAGCAAGGGATGTGCATGATGTATCACGCCCAGGAAAAGATCGTGAACGTGCCGGGCTCCGAGCAGACCGGCCAGCGCGGCGGCATCCACAACTCGGTGACCCGCGTCGTGCTCAAGCCGACCCACATGATCGGCGGCTACGCCCAGCAGTCCTACGGTTTCAACTACTACGGCACGGTCGGGTCCAACCGCGACGAATTCGTCATCGTTCGCAAAATGTCGAAGATCGACTGGCTCGACGGCTCGGCGAACACCAGCAGCCTGGAGGCCGCAGAATGAAGATCCGCGCGCAAATCGCGATGGTGCTGAACCTCGACAAATGCATCGGGTGTCACACCTGCAGCGTCACCTGCAAGAACGTCTGGACCAGCCGCGAGGGCATGGAATACGCCTGGTTCAACAACGTCGAGACCAAGCCCGGCATCGGCTATCCCAAGGACTGGGAGAACCAGGGGCGCTGGAAGGGCGGCTGGGTCCGCAAGCGCAACGGCGCGATCGCGCCGCGCATCGGCGGCAAGTGGCGGGTGCTGGCGAACATCTTCGCCAATCCGGACCTGCCCGAGATCGACGACTACTACGAGCCCTTCACCTTCGACTACGCGCACCTGCAGACGGCGCCGGAGATGAAGGCGATGCCGACGGCGCGCCCGCGCTCGCTGGTTTCGGGCGAGCGCATGGAGAAGATCGAGTGGGGGCCGAACTGGGAGGAAATCCTCGGCGGCGAATTCGCCAAGCGCTCCCAGGACGCCAATTTCGAAGGGGTGCAGAAGGACATCTACGGCCAGTTCGAAAACACCTTCATGATGTACCTGCCGCGGCTGTGCGAGCACTGCCTCAACCCGGCCTGCGTGGCGGCGTGCCCGTCGGGGGCGATCTACAAGCGCGAGGAGGACGGCATCGTCCTGATCGACCAGGACAAGTGCCGCGGCTGGCGGATGTGCGTGTCCGGCTGTCCCTACAAGAAGATCTACTACAACTGGTCGTCGGGAAAATCCGAGAAGTGCATCTTCTGCTATCCGCGCATCGAGGCCGGACAGCCGACGGTCTGCTCGGAAACCTGCGTCGGGCGCATCCGCTACCTCGGCGTGGTGCTGTACGACGCCGACCGGATCGCGGCGGCCGCCAGCGTGCCCGACGAGCAGGATCTCTACCAGGCGCAGCTCGACGTCTTCCTCGACCCCAATGATCCGGCGGTGATCGCCGAGGCGGAGCGCCAGGGCATCCCGCATGCCTGGCTCGAGGCCGCCAAGATCTCGCCGATCTGGAAGATGGCGATGGAATGGAAGGTCGCGTTCCCGCTGCATCCGGAATACCGCACGCTGCCGATGGTCTGGTACGTGCCGCCGCTGTCGCCGATCACCTCGGCCGCTTCCGCCGGCAAGATCGGCTTCGACGGCGACATGCCCGACGTCAAGTCGCTGCGGATTCCGATGAAGTACCTCGCCAACCTGCTGACCGCGGGCGACGAGAAGCCGGTGACGCTGGCGCTCGAGCGGATGCTGGCGATGCGCGCCTTCATGCGCGCCTAGACCATCGACGGCGTCGTCGACGAGGCGATCGCGCGCCGCGTCGGGCTGAAGCCCGCGCAGATCGACGAGATGTACCAGATCATGGCGATCGCCAATTACGAGGATCGCTTTGTGATCCCGACCGCGCACCGCGAACTCGGCGCTGACGCCTACGACATGCGCGGCTCCTGCGGCTTCACCTTCGGCAACGGCTGCTCCGGCGGCGAAAGCAGCACCAACCTGTTCGGCTCGCCGCGCAAGGCCAAGAACCCGATGGAGATCGCGTGATGAAGACCTTCAAGGTGCTCTCGGCGCTGCTGAGCTATCCCGACGACGGGCTGATTGCCGCCGCCCCCGGCTTCGCGGCGGTGCTCGGCGCCGAGAACCTGCTGGCGCCGGCGCAGCGCCGCGCGGTCGACGCCCTGATCGCGGAAATCGCCGGCGGCGACGTCTACGATCTGCAGGAACGCTACGGCCTGCTGTTCGACCGCAGCAAGACGCTGGCGCTGCATCTGTTCGAGCACGTGCACGGCGAAAGCCGTGATCGCGGCCAGGCCATGGTCGATCTGAAGGCGCTGTACGAAGCGGCGGGGCTTGAGATCGCGGCGAACGAGCTGCCCGACTACGTGCCGCTGTTCCTCGAGTTCCTGTCGACCCGGCCGCTCGCCGAAGCGCGCGAGCTCCTGGGCCAGCCGGCGCATATCCTCGCGGCGCTGGCCGAACGGCTCGGCCGGCGCCAGTCGAACTACAAGGCGGTGTTCGACGCGCTGGTCGCGATCGCGGCGGAGCTGCCGCCGCGCGCGATCGTCGACGAGCTGCTGACGGCGCCGGATCCCGATCCGATGGATTTCGCCGCGCTGGACGCCGCCTGGGAAGAGGAGGAGGTCCGCTTCGGTCCGGGAGCCCAGGGCGCCGGCGCCTGCGGGCACGAGGGCCTGATCGCCAAACTTCGCCATGCCCGGCGCGCGGTCGATCCCGCGCCGTCGTCACACTGACCGGGAGCGCCGCGCCATGCAAACGCTCAACTCGATTGTCTTCGGCTGGTATCCCTATTTTTGCCTGACGGTGTTCCTGTTCGGCAGCCTGGTCCGGTTCGACCGCGAGCAGTACACGTGGCGGAGCGGATCGAGCCAGTTGCTGCGCCGCCGCCAGCTGATCTGGGGATCCAACCTGTTTCACGTCGGCATTCTCGTCATCTTCGCCGGCCATTTCGTCGGCCTGTTGACCCCGATCTGGGTGTTCGACTGGCTCGGCGTGTCGCACAGCTTCAAGCAGATGCTGGCGATCGTCGCCGGCGGCGTCGCCGGCCTGATGTGTCTGGTGGGTATCGCGCTGCTGACGCACCGTCGGCTGTTCGATCCGCGCATCCGCGCCAACTCGTCGTTCGGCGACACCGCGATTCTTCTGGTGC